>NZ_DGYQ01000002.1:0-4938 GCF_002396765.1 Exiguobacterium sp. UBA5002 | reverse complement strand
CACTTAATATTACAATTCGTCCTACATAATCAAGCCGCTATCGAGACAGAACGTGTACAAAAATATGGTCAAGTCGATCTGACGGTCAAATATACACCTGAAGATGAGCAGGCGGTTCAGTCCGTGTTTGAGCAACTTAAAAAGGATCACGATGTCTTGGACGCAGAGTCGATCTTACAGACGACAGCGCGCGTCGCTGGTCTAACGATGGCCGACGTGGAAACGATGGGAGTTCATTCAGATGCTCTGAAGAAAAGTCGGTATCATTTCACGAACGATTTGAAACAGGGAGAAGCGATCGTGTCAGCTCGACTCGCGACGTCGCTTGATCGTAGTGTCGGACAAACGCTTCGCGTTGGAGAAGCGACGTATCAAATCCGTGAGATTTTACCAAATACAAAAACATCTGAAGCTTCGCACGATCAAGTCTTGCTTTCGTATGCTGATCTGAAAAAGAACCATCCAATCGAAACGAAAGCCGTCTTGCTCAATCTAAAAAAAGAGGTGGATTTCGTCCACTATGCCGATACACTCGTCAAAGCGAATCCGAAGCTCCGAATTGAACTTGCGGAGGGGCAAGCGCTCTCACCGGCGCTGAACGGCTACATCGGAATCTTGTCAGTACTGATCCTTGTCGTCTCCGGCTTCATCTTGATGGCGAACTTCGACTTGTATTTACGCAAACATGCTGTCCAATTTGCGATCATGCGGACGCTTGGAGCGACAACACGACAACTGTTCCAGCTGTTCTTCGTTCAATCTGGGTTGATTGTCTTAGCCGGAATGATGCTTACGATTCTAGGCAGTATTTGCTTACCGTTACTTGGTCAACTCGTATGGCCGACAGAGGGTAAAATGATCGTCTCCCTCATGATTGATCAGGGAGCGTTCTTGATGCTCGTAACGTTCGGTAGTGCCTTGTTAATTCTGCTGTTGCTCGCGAGTACGGCTTATCGAAAACGGGATGTGTTACCACTCCACGTTTTGCGAGAAAATCTGAAAACGGCGTCACGACCGACCCGGCGAAAACGTCTCGTCCTGTTCAGCAGTGGATTGACCGGCAGCTTAGTATTATTCGCTGAAGTGATTGCCAGTACGGGTGGGTCACGGGCGATCGCCTGGCTCGGTGCGACCGTCGCTTTTTTACTGACGATGTATCTCGCGACGCCGCTCCTCTTGAAAGGAGTGCTCCATCGAGCGGAACCGATCGTTCGTCGGTTAGCGGGACCGACGAGTTTCGTCGCCTTCCGGGGCGTGTTGCCGCAACTTCGGAAAAATGCCTGGTTGATGCTGATCGTTCAAGTATTGATGATTATCGTCGTCATCGGCTCGACGTTCCTTGAGACGGTGCAACAAAACGAGCGGAAGTACATCATCAGCCAATATCCGACGGAAGTCGTCTTAAAGAGTCGTTTGGATGAAGGATCGCAAGGAGACCCGCTACAATTGATTCGACGGATTGAAACCGAGTTACCTGGCGCAAAAGCGACCTTCCTATCGTCTCGAAGCTCCTTTGAATACCAGTTGCCTCAAGAATATGTCTCAATCGAGTACGAAGTGACGGACTATCGTCGTCTTGACGTCTTAGAAGGAGAACAGACGAGTGACACAGACGGAATCATCATCTCACGTACCTTCGCTAAAAAACACAGTCTCCAAAAAGGCGATACGTTGCCGCTCGGCCGATGGGACGGGGAACAAGAGCGAAGTGTTTCGCTCGGTCAATTCCGAATCGTTGGAATCGAAAAGAAGATAGCACCAGACATCCTCGTGGATTGGCGGAATGAGGAGCTACGGCAACCAAGCGATCACATCTTGAATGTCTTTATCGACGTTCCATCCAAGTTAAAGAAGGCGCAAGTGACAAAAAAAATATCAGAGATCACGCAAAGTTATCCGACATTGCAAATGAATCGACTATCTGACGCGCTTCATGATGCGGAGCAACAAACGACGGAACGTTGGTTCGTCTTCATCATTGCGCTTGTCGTCATGAGTGGATCCGTCTGGTTCGGACTTGCAAACGCCTTACTCAGTTTCGTGAGTGGAAAACGAGGCGAGTATGCCTTGCTACGAACGATTGCGCTGACTCGAAAAAGGCTGCGTCAATTGACACTCATACAAATGCTCTTGTTCATTGGGAGCGGCATCATCTTTGGACTGATCAGTGGTCTTGGTGCGACAATCTTCGTGACACGGATTGATGATACAGGATCATTCTATCTCAACGTCCCGACGATTGCTGGAACCAGTGCCGGTTTGGTGGTGCTTGTCCTAGCCATCGCTTGGTTCGTCACCCGACGGAAGCAGGAAAACCTCGTTCACGAATTGAAACAGTAAGTATGGGCAAGTGAACCGGGGGGATCGAATTGCGAAAAACGATCGGGGCGATTTTATTACTTGTAGTGATTGGCGGTGTTGGTTGGTGGATGATCGCAGATGAACGGGATGCAACCTATGAGCAGATTGTTGAAGTGCAAGTCGTTCGGCACGTGACGAAGCAGTTCGGGCGCGACAATATTGCGTCAGTCAAACCTTATTTCGTAGCGTCCGAATCATCAAAATCACGACGTCACCAGATTGCCGTTCAATTGAAATCGGCACCGACTGGAGAATACCGGATGTACCGCGTATTTCAGAATAAGGTCGAATACATCGGTCGATCACGAACCGTTCGATCAGATTAAACAGGTACGTTGAATCAGTTGGGGGATTTAAATGAAAACGAAAGCCGAACGTATCGCGTTCATTCAAGAAGAAAAACGTCAACTCGCTAAATCACGTTTGTACAGCTCGTTACTGTACGGCTTTAGCATCCTGTTGGTCGTCGCCAATCGGGACATGTACTGGCCACTATTTTTATTATTTGTAGCACTAGTCTGGATTGCGCGGATCCACTCGCAAGAAGTCGAACGTGATATGGCTTTAACGATAGAACCACAGATGAAGAAAATCATTCAATGGCAGTATGTAACAGATTTTCTGTTCGTCATTTTAATGGGATTATTCTTTCCAATACTAATCGTATTCGATTTACCATTTTTCCTAAGTTTTGCCGTCTACGTCGTGTTTGCTATCGCTTTGCTCGTATCAGATATGCTACTTGAACGAAACGGAAAACGTCTCGATGTCGAGCATCCGACGAAGAAGGAATTGCGGACGCATCCGAAGTCGTGGAAAAAGATTTAATTCGTGGAGCCGGTCGTTGAACCGGCTCCTTTTTGAGCATTCCGGTCGCTTCAGCGTGCGAGACTGCCGTATGATGAAAGGGCACATGAATAAGGAGGTCCTCGTATGCTTGCAATCATCATTGGATTTATCATCGGTTTGCTCGTACCGGTTCAAACGAGTGTCAATACGCGATTGCGGGGCGTCGTCGGTTCGCCATTCCTCGCTTCGCTGATTTCCTTTTCGATTGGCTCATTATTCTTATTGATTCTTGTGTTGCTGGTCGAAGGGAACCTCACAGGTCTCACAGCTGCTGCCGATGAACCGTACTGGATCTGGGCTGGAGGGGTACTCGGTGTCATCTATTTGACCGGGAACATCTTGTTGTTTCCGCGACTCGGAGGCGTCCAAACGGTCATCATGCCGATTTTTGGTCAGGTCATCATGGGACTGTTGATTGATCATTTCGGATTGTTTGAAGCGAACGTCACGACACTTTCGTTAACGCGGATCATCGGTGCAACGCTTGTGTTACTCGGTGTCGTCGGAACGGTCGCGCTCGGTGACTATTTAGCACGGCGCCACAAGCAACAGATGGCATCAACAGAAAAATCGTTGTTTCTCTGGCGTGTGTTCGGGATTCTGACTGGTACGTTGGGTGCTGCTCAAACGGCTATCAATGGTCATCTTGGAAGTGTTCTCGGTTCAGCTGTGAAAGGTGCCTTGATTTCGTTCGTCATCGGAACGATCGCTTTGTTGTTGCTGAATCTGATTTTACGAACGAAGTGGCAAATTGATCGCTCGCAACCATTCCCCGCCTGGATTTGGATCGGTGGATTGATTGGTGCATTATTCGTTGCCGGCAATGCCTTCATCGTTCCGCTCGTCGGTACAGGTCTCGCTGTCGTGATCGTCACGATTGGTTTACTGACTGGCAGTCTGTTGATTGATCGTTTCGGCTGGTTCGGTGCAAAGAAACAACCGGTCACGGGTGTTCAAATCGTCAGTCTGCTTGTCATGCTTGGAGGTATCGTGTTGATCCGCATTTAAGAACAGCTCGTTCGAACGTATGGATAGATACGTTGAGAACGAGCTGTTTGTTTAATCGTTCTCAATAAAAAGAAGGAAATGATTTCCTAATCGATGAATTGAGATAAACTGAAGAAAGAGTCATCATTTAGGAAGTAGATTCGGAGGAGAAATGCATGAATTTAGTGGATATCGAACGACGATTACGAGAGGACTCAGAAGTGCAGCTCATGCTGACGATCGTGGAACGACTCGATTTACCGGATTGGTGGATTTGTGCCGGTGTCCTTCGTTCGAAGATTTGGGGCATTGATCAAAACGCACAGTCGGACATCGATATCGTCTATTTTGACCCATCGGATATTTCTGAAACGACGGAAAAAAACATGAGCGGCAATTATGTGAATGGATAGATTTACCGTGGTCTGTTAAAAATCAAACGCGAATGCATCTCGTCAATGGATTACCACCTTATCAGTCCGCAAAGGATGCGATTTCACAGTTTCCTGAGACCGTCACAGCAATCGGCGTGACGAGACGACCAGACTTTGAACTTTACCTTCCATATGGAGCAGATGACTTTATGGATCGGATCATTCGACCGACGCCACCTTTTCAAGTCGGTACCGCGCGTCATTCGATTTTTCAGCGACGTGTGATCGAAAAAGGATGGCAAGACGACCCGGGTCTACAAATATGTAAATGAAACAAGAAGGAGCGTATGTGAACTGCTCCCTGTCA
>NZ_DGYQ01000032.1:0-22856 GCF_002396765.1 Exiguobacterium sp. UBA5002 | reverse complement strand
ACTTTTTGGGGAGCATATCAATGGCTCATTATGACCGTTCTTTTTGCCTGTATCACTTATGGATGGATCGTCATCGGAGATGCATGGATCAATCCTACATTGTTATTCGCAGGGGCGATTGTACTTGCGAGTGGTACAGTGCTTTCGTTTAGTCTCGCGTTAGCACGAGCCGTTCGATTAACAGGAATCGGATTAACGATGATGCTGGTGTCGATCGTCACAACGCATGTAGTATCTGCTAGCGTCTTGTACGGCGTGTATCAGATTGTAGCATAATCGTTAAAGCTTGAATCAAGGCATCGAATCAGATGTCTTTTTTTGATTCGAGATCAGAAAAAACGGGAAAATCTTGGACATGACTTTGAATTCAGGGAAAGAAGGAATGAAGATGATTCATGTCGAGAACTTGACGAAGACGTACGATGGGAAGGATGTTGTCAAAGGCATCTCGTTCGACGTTCAGGCAGGGGAGATTTTTGCCTTTCTTGGACCGAACGGGGCCGGGAAATCGACGACTGTCCAGATGCTTACGACGTTGATTCCGATTTCCGGAGGTCGGGCGACGATTCAGGAATTTGATGTCGTCAAACAAGAAAAACAGGTCCGCTTGCAAATTGGAGTTGCCTTACAAGATACCGGCATCGACGAAGATTTGACCGGTCTTGAGTTACTCGTCCTACAAGGAAAATTATTTGGATTAAGTCAGACGGAAGCTAAGAAACGGGCAGAAGAATTGTTGCAGCTCGTCGGACTCGATCAAGACGGTCAGCGTCGATCTGGCACTTACTCCGGTGGGATGAAACGTCGGCTTGACCTCGCTTTGACACTCGTCCATCAACCGACTGTTTTGTTCCTTGACGAACCAACGACAGGACTCGACCCCGCGAGCCGTGTACAAATCTGGAACGAGGTCCGACGATTAAACGAAGATTTCGGAACGACGATCTTTTTGACGACTCAGTACTTGGAAGAAGCCGATCAGCTAGCAGACCGGATCGCGATCATCAATGAAGGGCAACTGATTGCCGAAGGAACGGCAGCTGAGCTGAAGGCAGCAAACGGAGAAGAACGGATTGAATTGACACTTGCGGAAAAAGAGAACGAACGAATCGTCTTAGAGACGTTTGCCGGTCGTCAGGAAAAGGATCGCCTCGTCATTCCTTCGCGGGGAACGGAGACACTGCGCGCGGTCGTCCGTTTTCTCGACGAACGGAAGATGGTTGCGACGTCACTCGTCGTCAAACAACCGTCGCTTGATGATGTCTTCATTCGTTTAACCGGACAAGCTTATAAGAAGGAATCGTGACATGATACGGGAAACGTGGTTTTTGATGCGTCGGAGTCTACTCGTCACGTTACGTAATCCGTTTTCCTTCATTCCGAATTTGATCATCAGTGTCTTCTTCTTGCTCGTCTACACGAGTGGTTTGTCTGGAATCTCGAATTTACCGCAGTTCGACGGCGTCGATTATTTGAACTTCATTCTGCCAGTTTCAATCGTCTCGGGTGCTGTTGGTGGAGCCGGGGGAGCCGGTCAAGCACTCGTCAAGGATATCGAGAGTGGTTACTTCGCACGACTATTATTGACACCGGTCTCGCGAACCGCGATCGTCCTCGGACCGATGCTTGCCGGGATGTTGCAATTATTCGTTCAAACGTTACTGATTTTCGGGATGGCCTTTTTGCTTGGTCTATCGATTCCAGTCGGTGTCAGCGGCTTTTTCTTGACGATTTTACTCGCGCTCGGATTGGACTCGCCTTTGCCGGTTACTCGGTCGGTGTCGCTTTGAAGACACGGAATACGCAAGCCGCTCAAGCCGGAACGCTCTTATTCTTTCCGCTGATTTTCCTGTCGACGACGTTTGTGCCGAAAGACTTGATTGAAGCCGAATGGCTCAAGATTGCTGCGACGATCAATCCGACGACCTATATCATGGAAGGGATGCGCAGTGTGTTAACCCGTTCGGAGATTGATTGGTCGGTTTATTGGCAAGGTTTGATCGTCGCTGCTGTTCTTAGCATTGCGATGGTGATCTTTGCTGCGTTGAACGCACGCGGAGCGTTGAAAAAGTAAAAAAATGGACCCGTTTTTAAGTGGGTCCATTTCATGCGGTTATCTAGTTGATTGTCTTATTTCAAATCGCGTTTTTCTTCCTCTTCTTTCGACGATTTGCTTTTTGCGTCGAACTCAGAACGTGTCATGACATCTTCGACATGCATATTGATTTCGATGACATCGAGTCCTGTCATATCATGGACTGATTTTTTGATTTTCGTTACAGCGTCTTGGAAGATGGACGGAATGTTTTTACCGTACTCGACGATGACTTTTAAGTCGAGTGCGACTTGTCGTTCGCCGACTTCTGCGTCAATGCCTTTTGTGATGTCTTCCGTGCTCCGGAAACGATTTGTCAATCCACTCATGAAGCCACCGCTCATTGAGAGGATGCCTTTGACATCATTTGATGCGATACCAGCGATTTTTTTAATGACTTGATCTTCGAATGTGAGTTTGTTTTCGCGTACTAATTCGTTTTCGTTTTGTTTAGTGTTGATTTCGTTAGCCATGAGAAATTTCTCCTTTTAGTGTGAGTTGAATGATTTTTTTATTTTCTATATGCTCAATCCCGCTGAAAGAACTGAATCCATCCTTCAACATCAAGCGCATTATCCCGCCACTGACCAATCAAGTAACCGATTGTTGCGAATACGATGATCAACAACGTCGGTCCAAAACCGATCGTTAAGAACAAGATGGCGAGGATCAGTCCGACTAGCCCGCCGAGTAGACGGTAGCGATACGGACGAAGTGCTTCGCTCGTTTTCATGATCTTCCTCCTCTCGTATCTTAGACGACACGTTCAGACGTTTTTGTCTTCGTGTCACTGATTCGGACGCGTGTTTTTGTGACAGGTAGTTCGAGCAACGATTCGACCGCGTTCTTGGCACGTTCTTGAATGTCTTTGCCGATTGTCGGCAAGCCTTCTTGACCGAAGACGAAACAGTCGACTTCTAACGCTACGGTTTCTTTTTTCGAGTGAATGTCCGCGTTGACGCGTGGCGAACGTACGCCGTTGATACCGCGAATTGACTCGAGTGCCGTTCGTTCGATCGTTCGCTTAGAGATCGTGATATTCCCGTCACCGGTTTGAATCAGGAGACGTTGTCCTTTTGAACGACTAAATAGTCCAGTGAATAATAGAATGACAAATACGAATGCTAGCAAGTGATAAAATCGTGTAGCTATACCATTGTTGATCTTGCCACTGTTCAATCAAAGGACTGAGTCGTGGAACATCATAGACGCCGAGTACAAGAAGACCGACGCTGACTAAACCGAGAATGCCAATCAGGACGAGTAGGAAACGATTGAATCCGTTCATGTTACATCTCTCCTTTCTGTCGTTAAAATGTTTTAACGTGATTGTTCTACACATGAAATATTATGTGTATGGTGAGGATATTCCCGCTCAAACGAACTCGAAAAATGGAAATACATTTCAAATAAAAAGACTATTTATTCTGAAAAATTATCTATTTATTAGAAAAATAGTAGATAAAATACGGCTTTATGTACTGAAATCAAGAATGTTACAATGTCCTAAAGGTTTAAGCGTTTGCGAAAAAATATCTATCATGAATAGTATTCAATGTCAATATAGAAAATCATCTCCAACAAAAAACTCCTCTCATGCGGTCATGAGAGGAGAGATAAACGTTTATTTTTCGACTTTCGGTACTTTTACGATGTAATAGACCGTACTTAAAATCAAGAAAGCGACTCCGATTAAGATCGAGACACGTGTCTCATCGTTGAACAACATCCCGACGAGCACTGTCACCAGCGCGACGATCGACAGATAGTTCGTCAACGGCGCACCTGGCATCTTGAACGGATGTGAGGCTGTCCGTTCGCTTTCAAGTTTACGATACCGAATATGACTGATTAAAATCGCGAACCATGGCACCATCCCTGGCAGTACCGAAGCACTGTAGACATACACGAAGATATTCGTATCCTTCCCGAGAACGAGTGGCAAGGTGATATCGAGAATGACTCCGAAGAAAATCCCGATTGAAATCGCGAAGACCGTGTAGAATGGAATGCCACGTTTATTGACTTTCAAGAAGAAGGACGGTACTTGTCCTTTTTCAGCCAATGCATAGATCATCCGGCTTGCACTGAAGATCCCGGAGTTACAACCGGATAAAGCGGCCGTGATGACGACGAAGTTGATGATACCGGCAGCAATCGTGACACCGACCTTAGCGAATGTCGCAACGAACGGACTGCCGAGATCCGACAACTCATTCCACGGATACACCGTGACGATGATGAAGATAGAGCCGACGTAGAAAATCAAGATTCGCCAGACGACACCATTGATCGCCTTCGTAATGTTCTTCTCTGGATCTTTCGTTTCTCCAGCTGTCACGCC
Source organism: Exiguobacterium sp. UBA5002 (assembly GCF_002396765.1). NCBI lineage: Bacteria > Bacillati > Bacillota > Bacilli > Caryophanales > Exiguobacterium > Exiguobacterium sp. UBA5002. The sequence goes on along the minus strand of NZ_DGYQ01000032.1, from coordinate 18,417 downwards.
GATCAACTCAACACCGATATAAGAGGCGAAGACGATCGAGAGCGCAAAGAAGAAGCCGGTGAAACCATTCGTGAAGAATCCACCATTCGCCCAAAGATTCGAGAAGCCGACCGGATTTCCGTCATTTCCTAGACCAAAGAAGATGATTCCAAGTCCAGCGACGATCATGAGAAGAATCGTTATTACCTTGATTGAGGCGAACCAAAACTCGAGTTCGCCGAACATCTTGACGGAAGCAAGGTTCGCAAGCGTCAAGAGAATGATGACGACGACGCCTGGAATCCAAGTCGGTAGTTCCGGCCACCAGAAGCGTAAATATGTTCCGACAGCGATGACTTCACTCATCCCGACGACGACCCAGTTGAAGATATTACTGCTTGCTGTCAAGAAGCCAGCTGCTGGATGGATATAGTCGTTTGCGAACTTTGCGTACGAACCACTGTGAGGATGGGTGTAGACCATCTCACCAAGTGCCCGCATGATAAAAAAGATAAAGACTCCTGCTAGCATGTACGCGAGTAAGACAGATGGTCCCGTCCAAGCAATCGTACTCGATGCTCCAAGGAAAAGACCGACCCCGATCGTTCCTCCGAGTGCAATCATTTGTACCTGTCGTGCTGTTAAATCTCGTTTCAAATTCGAACTCATCATTTCCCCCAAAAAAATTCTGTGACGTCATAATGTTCAGACAACTTGTCCAAATAACTATAACGCTGAGTATACTATCCTCAGATAGAACTCGGCTAGTCTTTTTGAAAATTTGAAATGAGGTTTTCAAAAATCAGAAATTCATGAAACTATTGTGTAACAGCTTTCATTCGTTGGCAATCAAAGCCGGAAGGTGTCGTTCCAACTTACCGAAAAATAACTGATTCGAGGTAGATAAAACAATCAAATCTTGACGCATTGTAAGGTCACCTGACAGGATTTCACCCTGTTCAGTCATGAATCGAATCGAGCGAATCGGCTGAAAGATAGTCTCATCCCGCTTTAATAATTGGACATCCTCGTGATCGGCAGCGAGAAGGTATTCACCATGACGAGCAAACTGGGAAAAAGCAATCGTTGGTGCTTCACAGACTAAATCCTCTTGACTGATACGGACGAAGCGAAAATCGGAATAATAGAAAAACCAGACTTCCTTTGACGAACAAACGTTTAAAGCGTAGCAGTCATCGATTGGATATTGACGATTTTTATACTGGACCTCACCGCGGTCGTTGAAGGCAACGAGACCAAACGCTCCGTTTGAACTCGTCATTGCGTCCGCGTAAATGCCTTCATCGAAATAACTGACCCAGATCTGACCTTGTTCATCGATTTGAACGTTCTGAATCCCATCGTCGAGACAATAGCTATCGAGTAAGTGCCCTTGAACATCATAAATGAATGCATTCGGCATCCAGGAGCCGTCGATGTCGTCATCGCAGCGTGAGGCGACGAGCAGGAGCCGACCGTCCGGGAAACGATCAACGAACGAGAAATCAGTTTCTGACTGAGCGACGATCGTCGTCTTACGCCACTCGTCCTTTAATTGATGGATCGACAAAACCGTACGACCGCGCGCTTCATCCAATGTCTCTTCAACGAGTAGGATGTGTCCGTCGACACTGATACCGGTCGCGACCGGCTTACCGTTCCGATAGGATGCAGTCAAACGACGGAGTGGAAAATGAGCAAGTGGGGATGTGAGCATGGCAGGACCTCCTGTTTGTTTAAAAAAGCAGTCCGTCGTCAGACAGACTGCTAGTTGTTCAAACCGTTCGTTGACGGCGTTTGTAGATAACGTAGAAGATGATCAAGACAACGGCAGCGATTAGGACACCGTTCGTATAAGGTGCTGCTACTTCTTTGATCGAGCGCCAGTTCGTTCCGAGCGTTTCACCAAGATACAGGAACAAAATTGACCACGGAATGATCGCAAGCACCGTATAGAGAGAAAACTTCGTTTGATCCATCTTAGCAAGACCTGCCGGAATCGAGATGGCATGACGAACGACGGGGATGAAACGGGCTCCGAAGATGACGCCTTGACCATATTTCAAGAACCAACGCTCGGCTAAGTCCAAGTGATGCTCTGAAATCAAAACATACTTCCCATATTTCAGGATAAGGGGACGACCGCCGTAGCGAGCGAACCAATATAAGAATAATTGCGAGAATAATCCACCGATGACGGCAGCGACGATGGCGAGCGGCCAGCCGATCGTTCCTTGGGAAATCATGAATCCACCGTAAGAGAGGACGATTTCACTCGGTATGATTTCAATCATCAACCCGAGGGCGATGCCGAAATATCCGAGATCGGCAAGCGAAAGTAAAATCTGGTTGACGACTTGAGATAACACGTTAGACAACTCCTTTGTATCAGTTCATTCCTTTATTTTAGAGAACCGGCGACGAAATGAAAAGGAAAAAAACGGAGACAATTCAAAAGACGGATTCGCGATGACAGCGAATCCGTCTTGTTTTTATAATACGACCGCAGCGATCGTACCGAAGATGAGTAATGGAATGTTGTAATGCAGGAACGTCGGAATGACCGTTTCTCGCATGTGATCGTGCTGACCATCAGCATTCAAACCACTCGTTGGTCCGAGTGTCGAGTCAGACGCCGGGCTACCCGCGTCACCGAGCGCACCGGCTGTACCGATGATGGCAATCGTCGCTTCTAAGCTGAATCCGTACTGGATACAAAGTGGAACGAAGATGGCAGCGATGATCGGAACGGTCGAGAAACTCGAGCCGATCCCCATCGTGACGAGAAGACCAATCAAGAGCATGACAAAGGCGGCAACGAGTTGTGAATCGCCCATCAACGCTTTCGAATTCTCGACGAGTGGCTCGATATCGCCCGTCTTACGCAAGACGTTCGAGAAGCCGTTCGCTGAAATCATGACGAAACCGATGAATGACATCATGCGCATACCGCGTGTAATGACGTCATCTGCTTCACTGAAACGAACAAGACGAAGCAGCAAGAAGAGAATCAACCCCGTCGTCGCAGCGAGAATCATCGACTCCGTTTGCAGTTGGACGATCAATGTCGCGATGACGACGATACCACTTAAGACAAGCTTCGTTTTCGTGATGACTGGGATTTCATAATCGTCCGGTGCGATGTCACGCATCTCATATGTCCGTTCTTTACGATATGAGTATAGACCTATCAAGAGACCGACGACCATCCCGAGTGCTGGAATCGCCATCGCTTCGATGACGGATGCTCCTGCTGTATCGAGACCATTTGCCTTCAAGTTCTTTAATAGAATCTGGTTGAGGTAAATGTCTCCGAAACCAACTGGTAGGAACATGTATGGTGTCACAAGACCAAACGTCATGATGATCGCAATCCGGCGTCGATCCATCTTCAATTGATTGAAGAGACCAAGAAGCGGCGGAATGATGATTGGAATGAAAGCGATGTGGATCGGCAACACGTTTTGTGAACTGATCGCAAGCAAAAGAATCGCAAACAAGATGAAGCCTTTTAATTTTTTGACGGAAGCGGCATTTGCGTTACCACGCGAGCGTGCAATCAAAGAGTGAGCGAGTGCATCCGGTAAGCCCGTTTTCGAGAGGGCAACGGCAAAGGCGCCAAGCAACGCGTAGCTCAGGGCGATTTCTGCCCCGTCACCAAGACCACCGGCAAACGCTTCGGTTGTTTTCGTTAAATCAAGACCACCGACGAGACCACCGGCAAACGCACTGATGACCATCGCGAGCACGATGTGGACGCGGAAGATCGCTAAAATAAACAGTAAAAAGACGGCAAACAATACGGCGTTTATCATTCAGTAAAACCACACTTTCTTTTGTTATCACTGTACTATACTGAAGTATCTTACAGCGATGTTGGAATGCTGTCAAGAGTAAAAGTCTGACCTCGTAATCAAAAGATGAATGGTACGCTTATTAGCTCTCCACAAGATGATATATTCTGTTATACCCCTGAGCGTGAAGTGAGAAGCGTGTTGATCACTGAATATAATTCATACGAAAAACGTGCCATCCTTCTCCGTTACGAGAAAATATGGCACGTTTTCTTTAGTTTAAGACGGAATAGAATATGCGAGTCTATTTGCGTTTCTTCTATAAAAAAGAGTGATCAGCAATCGACGACGTCAAGTTTACCAGTCCCTGGATCAATGACGAGTCCGTGAACGTTCGTCCCAGGTGGTAGTAATGGGTGGTTCTTCACGAGGCTGACCGAGTGAGCGACGCTTTCTTGAACTGACGTGAAACCACGCAACCATTGATTCAAATCAACCCCGGATACTTCGAGTGTGTGAAGAATCTGTTGGTCGATGCCCCGATCCTTCATTTCACTGATCATGTGGTTAGGATCAATCGTGCTCATTCCGCAGTCGTGGTGACCGATGACGACGACTTCTTCAGCACCAAGAGCATACAACGCGACGAGAATCGAGCGCATGACGGAACCGAATGGGTGCGATAGGATAGCACCGGCATTTTTGATGATCTTCGCATCCCCGTTCTTAAGACCAAGTGCGTGTGGGAGGAGCTCCGTCAAGCGGGCATCCATACACGTCAGGATGACGACCTTTTTGTCTGGGAACTTATCCGAGACGAACTGTTCATACTGTTTTTCGGCGACGAATCGCTCGTTGAAGGCTAGCATTTCCTGTACAACTGACATTCAAGTGTCCTCCTTTAGTGGTAGCTCTTAATATGTACCCCATATCAGAATACAAGATGATGAAACGGCTATCAAGTCACGAAAATGCAAGGTGTGACAAATCGCACACATCCATGTACATGAAGCAAAACGATAAAAAAGAAGAATTTAAAACAGTTGTAAACGCTATCAAAGGTGTGAGGGAATTCACAGGATGGTCATGCACAAAACAAGAAAAAGGGGTTATGATTGATTTGTGAAGGAAAGCACAAACTATTGAAAAACAGCTTGGCATTCCTGACATAATGGTTGGCAAATCAAACTCAGATTCGTTCCACGACAGGGAGGAAACCACTCATGGCTGTGAAAGAAAAAACAAAATCGACGGCAACGCCGGTCGAACAAGCAGTTGGGCAAATCGTTGAAAAAGGGCAACGTGCATTACAAGAATTACTGACATTCGATCAAGAAAAAATCGACACGATCGTCCGGGATATGGCACTTGCCGGACTTGAACGGCACGTCGAACTCGCTCGTCTCGCAGCAGAAGAGACGGGACGCGGTGTCTTTGAAGATAAGATGATTAAAAACATTTTTGCGACAGAATACATCTACAATAGTCTACGTCATGAAAAAACGGTCGGGATTCTCGAAGAAGATGTCCAAAACGGCATCACCTATATCGCTGAACCGGTTGGTGTCGTCTGTGGTGTCACACCGGTCACGAACCCGACATCAACGACGATGTTCAAAGCATTGATTGCGATCAAGACACGCAACCCGATCGTCTTCGCGTTCCATCCATCGGCACAACGTTGTTCCGTTGAAGCAGCGAAAACACTCCGTGACGCAGCCATCAAAGCCGGGGCACCAAAAGACTGTATTCAATGGGTGGAAGAACCATCACTTGAAGCAACGAAAGTCTTGATGAACCATGAAAAAATCGCCATGGTCCTTGCGACAGGTGGAGCAGGAATGGTCAAATCAGCGTATTCAACTGGTAAACCGGCACTCGGTGTTGGACCAGGGAACGTTCCGTGTTACATCGAACAGTCTGCGAAAGTCAAACGGGCAGTCAGCGATCTCGTTCTCTCAAAAACGTTTGATAACGGGATGATTTGTGCGTCTGAACAAGCCGTCATCGTCGACCAAGAGATTTATGCGACAGTTCGTGCGGAAATGGAAGCACTCGGTTGTTACTTCTGTACACCGGAAGAAAAACAACGCCTCGAATCACTCGTCATCAAAACCGATACATGTGCCGTCAACGCGGACATCGTCGGGAAACCTGCGACATGGATCGCAGAAAAAGCCGGCATCGACGTTCCGGAAACAACGGTCATGCTCGTCGCGGAACTCGAGCACGTCGGGGCAGCAGAACCATTGTCTCATGAAAAACTCAGTCCGGTCCTCGGTGCGTACCGCGTCGCATCAACCGAAGAAGCGTTCACGATTGCTGAACAAATGCTTGAAATCGGAGGTCTCGGTCATACAGCTGTCATTCATACGACGAATGATGACTTGATGACAGCGTTCGGACTCCGCATGAAAGCCTGCCGGATCCTCGTTAACAGCCCATCTGCTCACGGCGGAATCGGTGATCTGTACAACGAGTTGACACCATCACTGACACTCGGTTGCGGATCATACGGGAAAAACTCTGTTTCTGAAAACGTGACAGCGAAACACTTACTCAACGTCAAAAAGGTGGCGAGACGACGCGTGAACATGCAATGGTTCAAGGTTCCTGAAAAAATCTACTTCGAAAAGAACTCTGTTCAGTACTTGCGGTCGATGACTGACGTCTCACGCGTCATGATCGTCACGGATCCAACGATGGTACAGTTCGGGTATGCCGATAAAGTGATTCAAAACTTGCCACAGTCCGTCAGTTACCGGATCTTTGACCAAGTCGAACCAGATCCATCGGTGACGACTGTTCAGACGGGTGCTCAAGCGATGCGTGACTTCAAACCTGACTTGATCATCGCTCTCGGTGGTGGTTCAGCGATGGATGCTGCAAAAGGAATGTGGCTCTTCTATGAACAACCGAACGAAACGTTCTCAAACTTACGTCAAAAATTCCTCGATATCCGCAAACGGGCGTATCAATTCCCGACACTCGGTCGTCAAGCGAAGTTCGTCGCGATTCCAACGACTTCTGGTACGGGTTCAGAAGTAACACCGTTCACCGTCATCACGGATAAAGAGAAAAACGTCAAATACCCGATTGCTGACTATGCGTTGACACCAGACGTCGCAATCGTTGATCCAGAATTCGTCATGACCGTCCCAGCTTCAATCACTGCTGATACCGGAATGGATGTCTTGACGCATGCGACAGAAGCATACGTCTCGGTGCTTGCGAACGACTACACGGATGGACTGGCACTCAAAGCAATCAAGATGATCTTCGACTACTTGCCACGAGCATATGCTAACGGATCAGACGCCGAAGCACGCGAAAAAGTGCACAATGCGTCAACAATGGCAGGGATGGCATTCGCGAACGCCTTCCTCGGCATCAACCACTCGATCGCACACAAAATCGGTGGCGAGTTCCACACGCCACACGGACGGACGAATGCGATCCTGATGCCACACGTCATTCGCTATAACGCGTCACGTCCAACAAAACTAGCAGCATTCCCGAAATATGAATCATTCGTTGCGGATGAGCGGTATGCCGACATCGCACGCTACCTCGGTCTTCCGGCAGCAACGACGGAGCAAGGGGTCGAATCCCTCATCCAAGCCGTTGCTGATCTTGGACAACGTCTCAACATCAAGATGTCATTCAAGGCGCAAGGCATTCAAAAAGCAGACTTCGAGGCAAAACTCGACAAGATGGCAGTCGATGCTTTCGAGGATCAATGTACGACAGCGAATCCGAAGATGCCGCTTGTCGCTGAGTTACGGACGATCATGGAACAAGCATACGAAGGCATCTAAATAGAGAAAAATACCATGGCACCTGATCGTTCAACCGGCTTCTCACTGTGAGAAGCCGGTTTTTGTTTTGGGAATCAGTGGAGACAGTCAGAGAAAAAGTGGGATATAATGGCTGTTGAATGAATTTCATGTTTTTGGTTTCGCTGTAGCAGGAATATTCAAACATCAGACATAAAAAGGAGGAAATGGGATGGAGTCAAGGCAAGAAAGGAAACAACGACGGTTTTCCGTCTGGGATGTCCTGTTTGGCGTCCTCATCGGTCTCATCTTTTTCGGTGTCATCTATGGTGTGATGGCATTTTTGACTTCACAAATCACCTCATCCTCAGACTATCAGGATCTCGTGACGCAGATGCAACAGGCGGACGTCTCCTGGAAAGATGCAGACATCACGGTCTCTCTCATGCTCTTGTTCGTCGGCGGGCTATCGATCACGATGCCGAGCGCGGTCCGGGAAGGAATCATCAATCAGGTGCTCGATGCGAGTTCTGCCGGCGACGTCTTATCGTTGTTTGGGATTGACTTAAAACAGGTCCTTGCACCACTTACGTTCGATGTCTCTTACGGCACGTTACTCTATTCCGTTTTTGGCATCGGTTTGATCGTCTTGTTATTTTTAGTGTTACGGATTAAGGCGAGTCGTCTCGGGTGGACGATTCGATCGATCAGTTTCTTCTTAACGGTCGGAATCATCTGGTTCGTCCTTGCCGGACGCGGAAACGACGTGCCGTTCCTCTCGTTACAAGACGGCTATGCGATGAGTGGGATCCTACCGCTTCTCGTCGTCAGTTTGCTTGGTTGGATGGCGTTCTTCCCGCAAAAGTTATCTGGTCTGACAGCTGCCGGTCGTGCCAGCTTGCTGATTTTGATGCTCGCAAGTACACTTCAACTCGTCTTTACGGTACAGGACGAAGCGGAATATGACGGCGATTCCTCACTACGGACGGCACTCACCGTCGCGAGTCTGAACGCCGGAAGTGGCGGGATGTACGACTGGATCCACGGCGGTCAGGTCGTGTATCAAGCAGACGTCCTTGGAGCGAATGCGGAAATCCCGGTCTCGATGTTGAACGGGGAGACCTCAACGGATCAGCTCAATGACTCGATCCAAAAAGTCGTCGATGGAATCGACACGGACCGGGTGACAGAACAATTGTTGACGTTACTCGGTGGAGAACGTCCGGATTTGTCAGCAACACAATTGAAGCTCGATCCGGTTGATTACGGTGTCGCACGGCAGACGATCCAAGTAATTGATGCGGAATCGGCAGGAGCGACGCCACCGAATGTCTCGAGTGAGAGTGCGTACTGGGTGCTGTTGCTCGTAACGTTCGCGATCTACTTTGTCTGTAGTATCCGAAGCTTCAAGTCGATCATCGATCCGTTCGTCTTTGCGATCGCGATCGGTGTCATCAGCTTCATCGTCAGTCAAGCTTCATACGTTCAGTTCGCGATGAAATGGCGCAGTGACGTCTTATTCGAGTTCGCTCAACAGACGGCAGGCTGGACGGTACTCTACGCTGCAGGTCTTGCGTTACTTGTCGGAATTCTTGGTTATGTCGTCCGACGGAAACCAGAGAAAACGGTTTAAGGGACGTGGAGTGATGAAGCTCATGCACCATGAATCCAGACGACGAACGTTGCTGTAACTCATTCTTGCTTTCTACAGTCGAGAGATAAGCCATGGAATCTTAAGCTTCATTTCACGGGCCGAACCTGACCCTGACGAAAGCGAAGCGCGTGCTTTCTTTTCCTATAGGAGTCGAGAATGAACAGATACGTTTTACATTAATTGAAACGATACTTTTTCAGGACTAAATCTTGATAAAGTATCGTTTTTTTTGTATGAATCATACAACGATGTAAAACACCTTTTTTTACCATTTAAACTTGATTTGTAAAGGGAAAATCAACAATGTTAAGCCAGTATTTGGAATTGGTTAAGTAGGTTAAATAAGACGGATGTCCGACCTATTTGAAAGGACTATTAGCTATAATCGAACCATGCTAAATTAATGAAGCAGTCAAAACATCCTGGGGGGAAATCCATATGAAAAAAGCAACGAAACTCGTCATCGCGTCGACATTGATCGCACCGATGCTCGTACCAGTCGTTCAAGTCAAGACACTTGCTGCCGACAACAGTGTCGTCAAGTTACGCTTCTTAGAAACAACGGATTTACATACGAACTCAATGAACTACGATTACTTCAAGGATGCGCAGGACGAAACGATTGGTCTCGTCAAAGCGGCTACAGTCATCAAAAAGCAACAAGCTGAAGTGGGCGTTACGAATAGCTTCTTGTTCGATAACGGAGATACACTTCAAGGAACGCCATTCGGTGATTACGTCAAGAATCAGTATGACAAAGGAAACAAAGGCAAACATCCGATGTATGAATTGATGGAATACCTCGGTTATGATGCGGTCACGCTCGGAAACCATGAATTCAACTTCGGTCTTGATTTCCTCAAGTCAGCGATGAGTGCTTCGAGCGGTTCAATCAAGTTCGTCAACTCGAACGTATTGGATGCAGTCACGAAAAAGCCAATCGTCGCGGACTACAACAAAGATGGAAAAGACTATCAAATCATCGAACGTCAAGTCAAGGATCAGAACGGTGACATGAAAACAGTCAAAGTGGGTGTGTTCGGAGTCGTCACGCCACAAATCATGGCATGGGATGCGGGGAACCTGACGGGGAAAGTCACGGCTGAAGATATCATCCCGACTGCTAAAGCAACAGCTAAGAAATTAAAAGATGCTGGCGCAGACGTCGTCGTGGCACTCGCACACACAGGGATCGGGGATACGACGGATCAAAAAGATGGCGATGAGAACGTTGGCTACGCGTTGACGAAAGTCGCAGACATCGATGTCTTGATGACAGGTCATCAGCACGGGAAGTTCCCAGCAGCCGATTCAGCGTTCAACAAACTGCCGAACGTTGATGCTACGAACGGTCTAATCAATGGCAAACCGGTCGTCATGGCGAACACACAAGGGAAAAACGTCGGAGTCATCGATCTTCAGTTGAAGCAAGTCGACGGGAAATGGGTCGTTGATACGTCTGGCGCTAAACTAGCGGACGTAACGAAAGACACGACAGCAGATGCCGGTGCTGTCAAGTTGATCGAAAAAGCACATGAAGGAACGCTCGCTTACATTCGTCAAGAAGTCGGGACGATCAATGATGATATCCAAAGCTTCTTCGCTCTCGCGCAAGACGATGATTCCGTTCAGTTCGTAACGAACGCTCAGAAATGGTATGTCGAGAAACAACTCAAAGAAAATGCCGATCTTGCAAAATATAAAGATCTCCCGTTGTTGTCAGCAGGTGCACCATTCAAGACAGGTGGTCGTAACCAGGTCAACGCATCCGATTACACGTTGATCAAAAAAGGACCAATCGCACTCAAGAACGTCGCCGATCTTTATGTTTATCCGAATACACTCGAAGTCGTCAAAGTAACAGGTGCTGACGTCAAAGACTGGCTCGAGATGTCTGCGGGTCAATTCAACCAAGTCGGCGGTGAGCAGACAGAGTTGTTGAATAAAGAATTCCGTAGCTATAACTTTGATATCCTCGATGGATTGACGTATGAAATCGATATCACGAAACCAGCGAAGTTCGACTTTAACGGTGTCGTCGTCAATAAAGACGCAAATCGCGTCCAAAACATCAAGTATCAAGGCAAAGCGATCGCAGACGATCAAGAATTCCTTGTCGCGACGAACAACTACCGCGCAGGCAGTGCGACGTTCCCGGGTCTTGGGAAAGGTCAAAATATCGTCTACAAATCGGCTTACGAAACACGTAATGTCATCTCGGACTATATCAAAGCGAAACAACCGGTTGATTATAAAGCCGATGACAACTGGTCACTCGTCGCAAGTAAGCCGATGACGGTCAGCTTTGATTCAGCGGTTGCAGCTGCACCGTACGTCAAGCGGTATGAAGGAATCACGAACACAGGTGAAACACGTCCAGGTGAGACAGGTACCTTCCTTAAATTCAACATGAACGTGCCGATGAAAGACTTCACGGTCTCAGCAAAAGCAGTTAAACCAGGTGCGAAAGTCGTTACTGGTCAGGCAGTTCCGGGCGCAACAATCACAGTTAAACTTGGCGATAAAGTCCTCGGTACAGCAACAGCAAACGAAGCGGGTCAATACGAAGTCGTGACACGTCCGCTCAAATTGCGTGACAAGTTGACGATCGTCTCGGAACTCAGCTTCATGAAGACAGAAACGAACGTCACAGTCGGAACAGGCGTCGTTGCGACACCAGCGATCGATAAAAAGTCAGCAGTCTACGGTTCAACGGTCCTCCGCGGTAAAGCAACGGAAGGTCTTGACGTGACGCTCTATAAAGGATCAACGAAAATCGCGAAAGCGAAAACGACGGCAAGCGGCTTCAAGATTGCGGTCAAGAACGGTCTAACGACAGGTACGTACACGGTCAAGTCGACAGACATCTCGAACAAGATCACGAAAAAGGCGTCGTTCACGATTAAGAACACGTATCCGGTCAAAAAATGGTCAGGCAAAAAGACGTTGACAGGTAAAGTCGAAAAACGACAAATCGTCCGCCTCTACCAAAAAACAGAATCTGGTTATCAATTGATCGCTCAAGACGTGGCGGATCAGCACGGGAACTATGTCTTGAAGATGCGTAAGGCATTGACGAACGGCTCGTACAAACTCAACATCTATACAGCGAAAGATCATCTCGATCAATCACGCTACTTCATCACGAAGTAATATGTCACACGGATGTCTGCACATGCAGACATCCGTTTTTATTTGGCTAGATATGTGCGTTGTGAGAGCAGAAACCGTTTAATGCGTTCATAGATGGTTGCTTGCTCGACTGTTAATTGGTTCGTCACGTGCGACATGTAGAGTCGTGACGTAACGGTAAACACATCGTCCGTAATGAAGGGTAGCCCCATCTCGCGACAGACGGAGACAGGAACGAAGCTGAAATACCGTTGCTGACGTAAGGCGAGTTGCAGCGAGACGTCATCAATATAGTGCGTGGTATCGGCATAAATGTTCAGTTCCGCCATCTTCAATTGGATGAAGCGGTTGTAATCCTTATTGTGAGAGGGAAATAAAAAGGCAGTCTCCGTTGCGTCCGCATAGAGCGCCGTGATCGCTTCTTTCTCTGAATAGGAAGCAGGATAGGTGATGACAATCTCCTCTTCCACGATCGGTTCGCTCGTAATGAGCGGATGCTTGAGTTCCATGAAGCTGATCGAGAAATGGAATTCTTGATGGAGCAGGCCACTTAAAATGTCGCGATTCGAGAGGATGTCCGAGTTGAACAAAGGCGCAGTCTGCGGCAAGAGAAATTCCCGTAGGATTAATTGGATGAAGCGACCGTGCGAACTGGCAAGACTGAGTGGTGTTTCGGTAGAGGCATCATTTCGCGCCATGCGTTCCTGGACCCGTGTCAGCTCGTGTTCGATTTTTTCGACTGATTGCAGCAGAAGTCGTCCATTGTCGGTCAAGCTGATCGTTCTGCCTTTTCGATGAAACAACGTCGTGTTCAATTCACGTTCTAGTTTTTTGATCGTCGCACTGAGGGCGGGTTGGCTGATGAATAATCGTTCGGCAGCACGCGTCACGTTCAATTCCTCCGCGACGTGACGAAAATAATTCAAATGTAAGAGTTCCATGATATCCTCCTAACATAACCTATAGGTTATTAAAATGACGGTTTGTCAAATTAAGTGCAACACTTCTTCTGTGAAGACCTTGTATGCAGTTTTCCAGTTGAGACATTTTCGCGGTCTCCCATTGATCCAGGCGAGCGCTTGAGCGAGTTCAGTACGACTGACCTTTCCGAAATCTGTCCCCTTCGGGAAAAATTCACGGAGAAGACCATTGGCGTTCTCGTTACTCCCACGCTGCCAAGAAGAATACGGATCCGCAAAATACATCGGTACGCCTAACGTGTCACGAATTCGTTCATGACAACTAAACTCTTTTCCACGATCTGTCGTCGCAGTTTGGAACGTTCCCAACGGGAAGTAAAGATGCAATGCTTGAATCGCAGACTCCATCGATTGAGCGGACCGATCTTCCATCGGTACAGCGAGATAGAAGCGGCTCTTTCGCTCGACGAACGTTGCGACACAGGCTTTAGATTTCCCTCTACCCGAGACAACAGTATCAAGCTCCCAATGTCCGAACGTTTGACGCGCTTTGACGTCAGCCGGACGTTTACTGATCGGCAGTCCGACGTTGAAGCGTCCACGCGTCTCACGTGGTTTCTGACGCTTTCCTTTTTGTCGGAGGAGTCCAGAATCGGCCTCGACGAGGCCCATATAAATCCAACGATAAATGGTCTTGAACGAGAGCCCTTCGTCTTGGAATAATCGTCCGGCAATCTGTTCAGGGGACCAGGTCTCTCGTAACTTTTCGAGGATGCGAACTCCTTTTTCGATCGTAAACTTTGTCCGTGCACCGCACTTCTTTTTCCGCTCCACATAACGCTTGTCGGCATGGGAAGAATCATAGTGAGGATTTCGTTTCAATTCTCGTGAAATCGTAGAAGGTTGACGCCCTAGGCGTCCAGCAATCTTTCGGATAGAAAAACCTAGCTCGAGATATGTCTCTATTTTGACTCTTTCTGATGTGGTAAGATGAACATAGCTCATAACGAATCCTCCGTTGAATTTGGTGTGGTAACTCTATTCTACACGAGGTCGTTATGGGTTTTTTTTGTGTTTTCAGCTAGGTGTTGCACTTAATATTACAATTCGTCAAATATATAAATATATATATTTCTGTTTATGATGAAACCAGTATATCGTAAATACCAGAGGTGATAGATATGAAAATCGGAATTTACGGAGCAGGATCACTAGGAACCATCATGGGAGCTTATTTGAGTCAACAGTATGCGGGTGTCGATCTGATCGATACGAATCGCGCACATATCGAAGCGCTAAACACAACAGGCGCGCATGTCATTGGACCAGATTTGACGCAAGCCGTCCATGCGATGCATCCGGATGACATCACGGAGATGTACGATATCGTATTGTTGCTGACGAAACAGGTCTACAATGAACCGGTCCTGGCGAAAGTCCGGACGATTTTGAAGGAAGACGGTATTCTCGTCTCCTTACAAAACGGTGTACCAGAAGAATTCATTCAACAACAGATTCCACGCGAACGTATCATTGCGGGATCCGTCGAGTTCGGAGCGACATACGTCGGACCAGGTGAGTCACGTCTGACATCGGATTACGAGCACTTCAAGACGTATGCGATGCAAATCGGTGAACTGGACGGCAAGAAGACGGACCGAATCATTCACTTGAAGGAAATCCTTGATCACATCGGTGGGACGGAAATCTCTGATAATCTACCGGGAACGAAATGGTCAAAACTCGTCATCAATAGTACGTTTAGTGGGTTATCCGCTGCGTGTAACGGTACGTATGGCGACGTTCTCGATCATCCGGTCTTGTTACGGGCAGCGATCCATACGATGCAGGAAGTCGTTGAAGTCGGTCACGCCCACGGCATCATATTCGCACCGATGAGTACGTTTGAGCCGGCAGCTTACGCAACACTAGACGCTATCGATGAAAAACTGAGCACCGTGCCACAATTGATGCACGGGTCGCGTGACTTAGAAGCAAGCATGTTGCAGGACTTACAAAAAGGGCAACCGACCGAAATTCGTTTCATCAATGGGATCGTCATGATGTATGGCAACACATACGATATCAAAACACCATTCAACTCACTCATTCAAGAAATCGTCGAAGAAGCGCAAGCAGCGAAGACGGTTCCAAATTTTGAAACAAGTGTCGCACGCTTTGCCGCATTGTTAAACGCATGAAGGAGGGATTCAGATGAGACAGGAAGATGTAAAAAATATCGTCGCGACACCGATCAATGCACCGGTCTTTCCGGCGGTCGATATCTTCTTTCGGAATCGGGAATACTTGAACATCATCTATGAGACGGACATCGAAGCCTTACAAGCAGTCGTTCCGGAACCGCTCGAGGTGCTGAGTAATCAGATCAAGTTTGAGATCATCAACATGCCGGATAGCACGGGTCTTGGGAGTTATCTCGAGTGCGGGCAAGTCATTCCGGTTCGGTATCAAGGAGAGGTCGGTGAGTTTTACCTCTCGATGTATGTCAACAATCAGCCGGCGATCGCCTCTGGTCGTGAAGTGGCTGCGTTTCCGAAGAAGTATGGTTCACCCCGGCTTTATCTCGACAATGATGTACTCGTTGGAACGCTTGACTACCATTCACTCCGTGTCGCCCAAGCGACGATGGGATACAAGTATGTTCCGATGGCAGTCGAAGAAGCACAATCGATCATCGGTGCGCCGCAGTTCATGCTCAAACAGCATCGCGGTTATCAAGGGGAGTTGATCATCTCTGAACTGACACGCAGTCAAATCACGGATCTTGAGATTAAAGAAGCATATCGTGGACCGGCTCGGCTTCAATTGTTTGAACATGTCATGGCACCACTCGCTGACTTCCCTGTTCGAAAGGTCGTCGATGCTCAGCATATCATCGCTGATCTCCGACTCGGTGGACCTGCGAAACTGTTTGATTATCTAAAGGACTAACACTTCTCTAACATCATATGTAGCAAAACGACCTCCAAAACGGATGGTCGTTTTGTTTTACCCTAAAAACTGGCATACTGAGATGAGAGGGGGAGACGATCATGCGACAAGTCATTGTGTTACCGTATCAATCAGAATGGGCGAGTGAATACGAGCGAGAAGCGGACCGATTACGGGAGGTGTTCGGAGTACGTCTTAAGCAAATCCATCATATGGGAAGTACATCAGTTCCAGGACTCGCGGCAAAACCGATCATCGATATCCTGCCTGTCGTCGATGCGCTCGAGGGAATCGAGCAGTTTGATGAACCGATGAAAGCACTCGGTTACGAAGCGAAGGGTGAATTCGGCATGCCGGGACGCCGCTATTACCGAAAAGGCGGCGACGAACGGACGCATCACATCCATCTCTATGCGGCGGGAAATCCAGAAATCATGCGTCATCTCGTCTTCCGGGATTACTTACGTACCCATCCAGAAGAAGCCGCTGCTTACGGAGCATTAAAGGAACAATTAGCGACAACATATCCGTTCGATATCGAAGCCTATATCGCCGGCAAGGATGCGTTCGTCAAGGAACTCGAACTCCGCGCAATTGCTTGGGGGAACGCGCATGACTGACTGGGAACGTGCTCTCATTCGCCATGTCAGTGTTGGTGTAAAGACGTCGAAAGTCTTGTTTGAGAAGATCGAAGCAAAGGACTGGAACGCGCAACCGATCCCCGGGAAGCGGACCGTCGGTGAAGTCGCCGTCCATCTTGCTGTATTGCTTGAAGCCGATTTAATGCTCGCAGAAGGAGCAACGGCAGAAGCGATGCAGGCATTTTATGCGGAACCGGTCATGTGCAATCAGTTATCAGAGCGAATCAATCAAGCCTTTCGGGTCTATCAAGAAAAAGTCACAATCGGATTTTTGACGCGTCCGACGTACTGGGAGGTTACCGACTCGATGAACGGCTGGGCGATCGAAGCAGCCGTGCATCTCTATCATCATCGATCCCAGTTATTTGATTACTTGAACATCCTTGGGTACGAACTAGAGATCTCGTTATTTGAATGAATGGAAGTAGGGATAGTGTATGGAATATATCGTCGAAACATCAGCCGGTCGATTTGATACCCGGTTGACGGGAAGTGGGGACGTCACATTCGTCCTCGATCACGGGATGATGTCGAATCGGCATCAGTGGGGCTGGCTCCGAACTGAATTATTGAAACGGGGGCGGGTCTTTGAATATTCGCGTCTCGGTTATGGGCGGTCGAGTCGTGGCAAAAACAAACGACTCTTTACACATCAAGCGGATGAGTTGGCAGATGTTTTACGGATACTTCAAGTCGAAGGACCCTATGTCTTCATCGGTCACTCGCTCGGAGCTTATATCTCCCTTGCAAGTGGACGCCTGTTTGCAGACGAGACACGCGGCATCGTCTTGCTCGATCCGTCGCACCCGGATGTCGATGCGGCATTGCCGAACTGGTACGAACGAACACAAGAGGAGTGGAATCGATTCCTCTATTTCCTTAGTCACGTCCGACCGATCGCCTGGATGATTCCTGATCGTCTCGGCAAAAAGATGTTCAGTGTCTTACCGGAAGCCGATCAATTACCGATGTGGCAGCATTTTGCGGCACCTGGGCATTGGCAGGGAACGCTCGATGAATGGCGAACGGTCGAGGAGAACAATCAGATGATTCTTTCGTTGATCGAAGACGTGACGCAGCCGGTCCTCGTCCTGTCCGCTTCGAACTGGGCGGGTGGTATGCCAGAAAGTTGGTTGAACCCGGCATTGACCGAACAAATCAATGCGGCTCACGCTGCGTTCGCTGACAGTTTACCGAACGGAATGTATCATGTGATTGCAGATACGAATCATTACACGATCGCCGGATTTTCACACGAGGCAGCGGAGCGGATCACGGATTTGATTGGCTCGACATGGGATTTACCGATTCAAAGTCAGTAGTAAGGTTACGCTTTTTCGTTTCGCTCGAATCGTTTTCCTGGGACAAGCATCGCGCCGGTACATTTCGTTGCAAGGTCGCTCCTGCTTGTATTTCCCTAAAAAGAAATTCCGAGCGGAAAAAAGTTTCTTTTCTTGTGCTTCGGAATATCTGACGGAGCTGACTCTAAAGCTAGTATCTACAAAGAATGACGAATGACGCGTCACACGCCACTCCTACAGGAAAAAGCGCATTATGCGCTGTCAGAGA
>NZ_DGYQ01000009.1:2526-7522 GCF_002396765.1 Exiguobacterium sp. UBA5002 | reverse complement strand
ATCTCGACCGTGTTTATATAAATGATGAAGCACCACGGTCATTTAAACAGTTCATGCAAGAGGAAACGTATACTCTCATGCAAGATTCTGTAACTTACGGATTAAAAGGTCAAAAAGACGGTAGCTGGGATTTGCAATATTGGGATCTTAAAACTAAAAAATTGACGACAAAACAATTGAGCACTCCTTCAGAAGTTGATAATAAAAAGTACGCCTACTCACCCTTTCAACGAACAGAAGATCTACTTTATGTGGAGCGCTATTCGATGGATGAGCAGACCCAAAGAAGCTTTATTTATGTTATTGACTTAAAAAATAATAGCGTACGTAAACAACAACTACCAATCGAATTAAAGAAGAATGAATACATTGAGTCGTTCTATAAAGGACAACTACTTTATTCTCAAACATATTTTCCTAAGAATAACCCGGATACTGAACAGCAGCGTCTGCTGATGACAGACGGAAAAAAGACGAAACGATTAAAACAACTGGAAGGAGAAGATTTTAACACTCGAATTTTAAATGAAGGCAAATTAATCGTGACGATAAATGAAAATGATGATACACAGTTAAGCTGGAATACGTTCGATTTGGAGTCGGGAAAATATACAATACATCAAGTTCCACTTCCTGATCGTAAAAAATTCACAGATGGAGGTGGATTCCCGGTCTCTATTTTGGAAAATGGACGCATTTATTTTTCTTATCAGCTAAAAAATGATGATTACAGAGTATTGGTTTTCAATCCGACATCAGCAAATATTGAATATGAAGGAAACATTACGAATAAAAATCCAAAGATTAAGTTATCACTAAGTGATATGCGATTGAAGTAAAATATAGAAATTTCATTCAATTACTTGAAACCTCCCGTTTTCTTCCAACGTATAAAGATTATACAGAGGGGGAACTCACATGCAATTCTTGATTTTTGTCGTTTTCGCAGGTGCCATGTATTGGTTCTACTACAATTTCTTACTCGGGTACCGTAAGAAAAATATCACGCTGACGTTCGACGATCGGTTTTATTCACTCGACGAACATGTTGCAGCCATCGAACAAAAGCTCGCAACGGATGGGCACTCGGCACGTTATCACGGTGACCGTCGTTTCGAAGTCGATAGCAAACCCTATCTGTTCCTCGAGCGAACAGTCTCAGTCGGCGGGGTTCCGACACAGCAGACGATTCTTGAGCAACAAAAAAAATAACTCTCCCACGTGCGGGAGAGTTTTTTCGTTAGACCGGAATCCGGTCCAGGGGATGCGGTTGTTGCGATGAGCGATACCAGCGGATGATCCAGTGATCGATGCCGATTTGATACGCCAAGCGTCCTGCAGCCAGTAAGGCGATTGACGCTGCTAAGAACACGGGGTTCAACGCAATCGTCCCAGCGAGTAAGTAATTGAGATTCATGATGCTTCCGACGACCAGTGCAGGAACCGTCAACAGACTAAGAATCAACAGGATCCCGACGACGAGTTCCGTGAACGGAATCAAGGCGTTGATCAGCCCAACGTTCGGTAAGGCGAGTTGCTCGATCCACGTCGCATACCAGGAACTGACGAGTGCGTCTTCGCCCGTTGACTTTGCAAGTGCTCCTTCGAGAAACGGCTGCGCATCGAAGCCATTGATGTACTTGCCGATCCCGGCGATGAACCACTGGATTCCGAGCCAAAGTCGGATGATCGTCAACAGACCGAGATCGATGATGTGTAATGCTTTCACTTTCAGACACTCCTCTACTACAACATAGTCCCCATCATACTGAAAAATCATCAGCGAGATGGGGACTATCATCATAACGTCATCGAACCGTCATCGACCTGTTACAAAAAAGGACAAGGTAACGGTTTCATGAGCGTTGATCGAGGCGATGACTGATTGCAGTTAATAAAGCAGCAACGAGCGCGACCAGTCCACCGACGAGTGCCGTGTTCATCATCGGACCGTTCGCATAGACGATGCCACCGAGTGCCGAACCAAAAGCAATCCCGACGTTACTCGCAACCGGCATCAATGAAGCAGCGAGTCCTTTTGCTTCCGGATTGAACTTTTCAGCGAGGTCGATCAAATAGATTTGTGTCGAAGTCGTCAGTAGAATCGACATCAACGACATCAAAGCGATGTTGAACAGACCAAGCGGAAGGGATGCTGTCGTGAAGTATAACGCAGCAAGAACGACTGCTTGCACGACGAAGACGAACCGTAAGCGTCCCATCGGATTTTTGCTGGCGATTTTACCGGCAAGGATGTTACTAAAGATCGAGACGACGCCGTAAGCGAGCAAGATCGGACTGATCCACGTTTTCGCAATCCCAAGTTCTGTTTGTAAAAGCGGTACGAGGTATGTGTAGACGACATAAGTTGCCCCGAATCCAAACGACGGAATAAAGAAGGCGATCAGGATCCGTGGGTTGGCGAGCAATCCAAGCTGTTCCTTAATTGAACCGGAACCCGTCGATTGCTGGACCGGAACGATCTTCCATACTGCGAGGAACGCGATCAATCCCATGACTGTCGTTAGCCAGAACGTAGCTTCGAAGCCAGCGTGTTGCCCGATGAACGTTCCGATCGGGACACCGAGGACGTTCGCTAGTGTAAAACCACCGAAAATGAACGAGACGGCAACACCGCGCTTCGCGACAGGTACACCGTCACTGGCGACGACCATTGCGAGCGAGATCAAGACACCGGTCAGGATCGCTGTCAGAATGCGGGTGGCGAGCAATACTTCGTAACTTGGTGCAAAACTACTGGCAAGATTCAATAGTATCCAAGCAAGTAAGAGACGTAGGATCAGACGACGCCGTTCTAGGTGACCGGTCAGCGACATGACGATCGGTGTACCGATCGCAAAGGAGATGGCAAATGCCGAGACGAGCGTACCGGCTGTTGCGATCGTGATATCAAGGGCTGAGGAGATTTCAGCGAGGATCCCGACGATGACGAATTCGCTTGTTCCGAGAACGAACGTCAGGAGCGACAACGTGGCAATCAAGAGCCAATCGCGTCGACTTAAACGAGTAGTAGGTGACATGGATGATTCCTCAATTCTGGCGCTTGCGCGCGAAACTATGAGTAACAGGATAGCATGAAACGATTTCGTCGGGTATTGCAAAGCGAGATTTCGGGAAAAGAACCATTATTCAAAATAGCGTGTGAATTTTCAGGTTTGCTGTTTTTTGCGTATACTACAGAAGAAGACTACTTATAAAGGAGTGGAAACGATGCAAGCGACAGTGACATGGAACAAACAGATGGGGTTTAGTGGACAGACGGAATCAGGGCATCATCTGGCGATGGATGCAGCACCAGAGAACGGTGGCGAAAATCAAGCGCCGCGACCGACTGAACTACTGCTACATGCCGTTGCCGGCTGTACAGGGATTGATATCGTCTCGATTTTAGAGAAGATGCGCTTGACGATCACCCATTTTGAAATGGATATCGAAGGAGAAAGGGCAGAGGATCATCCGCGTCGTTTTACGTCGATCTCGATTCATTACCGGCTCGAAGGTGATCTCCCGGAAGATAAGGTCCGTCGCGCCATCTCGTTATCAAAGGATAAATATTGTTCGGTTTCGCAATCCCTGAACGCTGAGATTTCCGTCTATTATTCGATCAATGGTGTTCGGAGCGAGGATCCTTTGTGAAGAAAGTCGTACTGATCGGTTGCTTGTTGCTTGCAGGGTGTGCGCAGGAGACGACGGAACCAACGAAATCATCACAACCGGAAACGAAGCAACCGACAGAAGAAAAGAAATCGAAGCCTGAGCCGACGAAAGAGGAACGACAACAAGCAAAACTAAAACAACAACTGGCAACGATGTCGACGTCAGAAAAGGTCGATCAACTGCTCTATATCGGAGTCGCCGGTACGGAACTTTCAGCAGCTGACCGAAAACTGTTGCGAACGCGTGCGATTGGTGGGGTCTTATTGCTCGGCGGAAACATTACGTCAGAAGAGCAACTCCTGACGTTCACGCGGGCGATTCAAGAGACGAATCAAAAACCGTATGCCTTCGTCGGGATTGATGAAGAGGGCGGACGCGTCAGCCGGGTACCAGATCAACGATTACGTCTTCCGACGAGTCAACGCATGGCGCAAGGTGCAGATGCGGCGAAAATGGAAGACGTCGGACGTACGCTCGGTCATTTGTCACGATTTTATGGCTTCAACATGGACTTCGCACCAGTCCTTGACGTCAACAGCAATCCGAACAATCCGATCATCGGTGACCGTGCGTTAAGTGCTGACCCGAAGACCGTCGCTACCTTTGGTACAGCACTGATGCACGGGATGCAGGAGACGGGCACGATTCCGGTCGTCAAACATTTTCCCGGTCACGGCAATACGAGTGTCGATTCTCATATTGGGCTACCGAAAGTGACGGCGTCAAAGGAAGAACTAAAGCGGACGGAACTGTTACCGTTCCAAGAAGCGATCCAAGAGGGCGCCGAGATGGTGATGGTCGCCCATATTCTCTATCCCGCGTATGACAATCAGCATCCATCCTCGCTCTCAAAGCCGATCTTGACTGATTTACTGCGTCAGCAACTCGGATTCAACGGTGTCATCATCACGGATGATCTCGTCATGGGAGCGATCACGAAACAATATGGTCTCGCGGAAGCGGCACGTCAGTCGCTCGTCAACGGAGCTGATATGGCAATGTTTTCAGAGGCAGGTGCTTACACAAAGGTCCATGCTGAAGTGATGCAAGCCGTCAAAGACAAAACGCTGACCCCGGAGATGCTCGACGCTAAAGTGATGCGGATCCTGAAGCTGAAGCAGGCGTATGCCGACAGTCAAAAGCAACAGCGACCGACGAAATCGGAGCTGATTCAGCAAGTGGAAGCGCTCAACTAGGACTAGCGAAGCAAAGCGACTCATGCTAGACTAATGGGGCAAGCCAATTAAACACGAAAAGACACTAGGGGAGTCTCCCAGCAGACTGAGACGGAAGTATCCGGACCCTTTGAACCTGATCT
>NZ_DGYQ01000009.1:0-2501 GCF_002396765.1 Exiguobacterium sp. UBA5002 | reverse complement strand
CTGATCTAGTTCGTACTAGCGGAGGGAAGTGGCTCGAAACCTTAGATATCCTTAGCGCTTCAGCGTATTTTCGGACCACTCCCTTCAACATCGGGAGTGGTCCTTTTTCGTATGGAAAGGAAGAACATGATGCGTTTACATCTGATTTCGACGGGATCCATTAATCCGCTTGACGAAATAAAGACCTTTCAATCCCTTCAACCCTATACGGATCAGCTGCATCTACGTGAACCGAACTTATCGGCGGCAGAATTACTTGATCTGATTGAAGCACTCCTTGGGCATGGTTATTCGCCTGAACAGTTAACGGTTCATGACCGGGTCGACGTCGCCCATGTCGCCGGCATCGGTGTGCAGCTGACGCGCCGTTCCTTGCGTGTCCGCGATGTGCGACGTCATTTTCCGAATCTCGTCATTGGGAAATCCGTCCATTCACTAGCAGAGGCACTGGCAGCAGAAGCGGAAGGAGCCGACCGACTGCTGTACGGTCATATTTATCCGACGGCGTCGAAGCCGAACGTGCCACCACGAGGGATCGACGCCTTGAAGCAAGTCGTCACCTTCACGACGAAACCAGTCATTGCGATCGGCGGGATCACACCAGATCGCATTCCTGAAATCGCAGCGACCGGTGCAACCGGAATCGCCGTCTTATCGGGGATTCTCGGTCAATCGGATCCGCTCGTTGCCGTCCATCGTTATCAGGAGGTTCGCGTATGACGGATCACATCATCATCGGCGGCGGAGTCATTGGTTTGACGCTCGCCTACAGTCTCGCCTGTCACAATGAATCCGTCGTCATACTAGAACGTGGAGCAAGTGGACAAGGAACGAGTCGGGCGGCTGCCGGAATGCTTGCGACAGACATCGAGCTGAGAGAGGAATTGCATGCACTTGCCGCGCGAAGTCGTCGACTGTATCCGTTGCTTGCACGTCGTCTCGAGCGAGAGACAGGCATCGATTGTGGGTACCGGGAACAACCATTTTTGTTAAAGCGTAAAGGACGCGAGCATCTGTTTCCAGCTGTCGGTCAAATCGATCCACGACGACTGACAACTGCATTGATGTATGCCTTACACGCACGTGGCATATCGATTGAAGAACAGGTGGAAGTCACACGCATCGAAGAGAGCGATGACTTCGTCAGGATCGAGTCGAACGCGGGAACGTGGACCGGACGAACGGTGACGGTCGCTGCCGGACGCGGGTCGCAAGCCTTGCTCGATACAGCTGGCATTTCGATTGCGACATATGGGGTCAAAGGGGAATGTCTCGCAGTCCGTCTCGCGGGTCAGCCGTTACGATCGATCCTGTTTGACGACGCCGTCTACCTCGTGCCAAAAGCTGACGGACGAATTTTGATCGGTGCGACCGAACTACCGCACGACGAGACGGTCGGCGTCAGTGTTGCAGGGGTCACGTCATTGCTTCAAGCAGCAGAACGACTTTATCCACCGATTCGTGACGCGGTCATCGAAGAAGTCTGGTCCGGTGTACGACCGCAAACGGTGTCCGGCTTGCCATATATCGGAGTTGCCGCGTCTTCTCGTCGGATCTTCCTAGCGACCGGGCATCATCGGCATGGCATATTACTCGCACCGGCGACAGCGGAAGTCTTGGCAAATACATTACGGTTGATCCAGAAGGAGGAAGTCCGATGAACATTACGATTAATGGCAATGACCACACCATCGAACAGATTGAAACGATCGAGGACATGCTCACACAACTCGGCTTAGGGGAAAAGCTCGTCATCGTCGAACAGAATCGACACATCATCGATCGCATGGCGTACGGTCAGACAGTCGTTCGGGACAATGACACATTTGAAATCGTTCATTTCGTAGGAGGAGGATAAACATGCTGAAAATTGGAGAAAAGACATTTGAATCACGGTTATTACTCGGAACAGGGAAATATACGGATGCTACGGTACAGCAGGAAGCAATCGATGCGTCCGCTTCACAAATCTTGACGTTCGCCGTCCGTCGGCTCGATATTTTTGATAAACAACAAGCGAACTTCCTCGAGTCGCTTGATTTAACGAAGTACGATCTACTACCGAACACGGCTGGTGCGAAGACGGCAGAAGAAGCCGTACGGTTGGCGAAGCTTGCGCGGGCATCCGGTATGTGCGACATGGTTAAGGTCGAAGTGATCGGTTGCAACAAGACGTTACTACCTGATCCGATCGAGACGTTACGGGCTTCTGAAGAATTACTTAAAGAAGGCTTCATCGTCTTACCGTATACGTCGGACGATGTCGTCCTTGCACGACGACTCGAAGAACTCGGTTGTCACGCCATCATGCCGGCGGCGTCACCGATCGGTTCCGGGCAAGGCATTCTCAACCCACTTCATCTACGATTCATCATCGAGCAGACGACGGTGCCGGTCATCGTCGACGCCGGGATTGGCTCGCCGACCGACGTCGCCTATGCGATGGAACTGGGAGCGGATGGTGTCTTATTGAACTCCGCTGTCGCCCATGCTCAAGATCC
>NZ_DGYQ01000021.1:492-95794 GCF_002396765.1 Exiguobacterium sp. UBA5002 | reverse complement strand
TGGACACGAACGGGAATCGATCTACTGGCACATATACGAGGATATGCTGCATCTGGTATCCGCCCCTTTCTATTAAGCGGAAGTTATATGGTTCCACCGGTCTTCCTGACGCAATCGACAGGACATGATATCGTCCTCATCAATGAAGTGATCGGTATCGGGGAAATTGCCATCAACGATCATCGGTCGACACAACCGACAGCCCATGAACTCGCACGATTAGCGTCAGAAGCCCGAATTGCCGGCATGGTCAAAGGCGTGTCGGGAACGATGAACGTCCATATCGGAGACGGGAAACAAGGACTCGATCTATTACATGAAGTGATTGACACGACTGATATCCCCATCGGACAATTCCTTCCGACGCATATCAACCGGAGTGAACGTATTTTTGAAGCGGGACTCGCCTGGGCGAAACGAGGAGGAAGGATCGATTTCACGACGTGTACGACGGAAAGCTTCATTGCGGAAGGCGAAATTCCAGCAGGACAGGCTGTCGCCCGTGCTTTAGCAGCAGGAATCCCACCTGAACAGATTACGATGTCGAGCGATGCTGGTGCCAGTCTTCCGGCATTTGATGATGCAGGTCGTCTAGTTCGGATTGATACAGGAAAGCCTTCTTCTCTGATACAAGCCGTGCGCGATGCAGTGGCGCATGGTGTTGCTTTTGATCAGGCAATCACGACGATCACGCGACATGTCGCGGATGCATATGGTATACCGGGCGGGCGAATAGCGGTCGGAGAACGAGCGGATCTGTTACTGATTGATGACGCTTTGCAAATCGATACGATTCTTGCGAATGGTCATGCTATAATGGTTCAGAAAAAATGGCTAATACCAGAATGACGGAGGGATAGACGTGTCAAAGAAAACAAAACGTAAAAATACGAAAAAACCGCAATCCAAGGCGAATTGGATTACAGCGGGAGTCATCGGCTTAATCGTATTGGTGGGAGGATTACTTCTTGTCTTCACGGATCGAGAAGATTCTGCATCGAAGAACGGCAACCTAACGGCTACAGAAGTCGCAAATAAAGTAAAATCCGGTGATGAATTCTATACGTATTTCTATCAAACGGGTTGTTCCCACTGTGAAAAAGTAAAACCATATCTCGTCCCGCTTGGTGAAAAACAAGATATCCCATTCGAACAGATCGACCTTGCTGTCGAACAGTCGGCTTGGGATACGTTTGGTATCGAGGGTACACCGACTGTCGTTCACTTTAAGGACGGTAAGGAAGTTGGACGTGTCGCAGGTGAGCAAACGGAAGACAGCTATAAAGAGTTCTTCGCTGGAAAAGACGTAGAGGACTCAAAAGAAGAATCATCTGGTGATCTCAATGATTAAAAAATGGTTTTACTCTCGTGTGTTCGAATTAAATGGACACCCGCTTGTTGCCAAACAACTGAAACGTTTTGCGGTGAGCCGTATCAGTCGTCCGTTTATCCGTCCGTTCGTTCAGGCATACGATTTAAATATGACAGAAGCGACTCAGAATTTAGAAGCGTATTCGAGTTTACATGACGTTTTCATTCGTCATGTCAAACCGGAAATGCGACCGATTGATCAATCAGAAGGCGCATTCGTCAGTCCGTGTGACGGTGTGCTATCCGTCGTTGACGACTTGACGGCTGATAGCCGCTTTACTGTCAAAGGACAATCGTATACGGTATCTGAGTTACTCGGCTCCCATCACGAGGCACAGCAATATGTTGGTGGACGTGTGATGATCTTTTACTTAAGTCCGCAAAACTACCATCGTGTTCATGTGCCGATGGATGGAACAGTCCGGACGAG
This sequence comes from Exiguobacterium sp. UBA5002, assembly GCF_002396765.1. Lineage (NCBI taxonomy): Bacteria > Bacillati > Bacillota > Bacilli > Caryophanales > Exiguobacterium > Exiguobacterium sp. UBA5002. Next base: position 93,993 of record NZ_DGYQ01000021.1, on the reverse strand, counting down.
CTATACGCTCGGTCGCGATTCAGCACCGGTGAATGAGATTGGTCTTACCCATGCGCTTCGTCCATTGACGCGGAATTACCGTCGCGTGACGCGCATCGTCCAAGGAAAACATGCACTTGAACATGTCATGGTCGGCGCACTGAACGTCAACTCGATCGTGCGGACGAACGAGTCGAAGGACCTTCGTCGTGGGGATGAGTTTGGATACTTCTCATTCGGTTCAACGGTCGTCCTGATTTGTCCGAAAGATGCATTGACGTTAGACAGTCAGGCGGTTGGACCAGTTTTAATGGGGCAGCGCCTCGGACAATGGCATTCATGAAAGCGAGACGCCCGTTTTGGGCGTCTCCTTACGTTTAGGAGGAATGAATCATGCCGGCACTGGCATTAGCAGAAATCGGAAGTACACAGGTCCAAACGTATATCGCACTCATCATTTTTTTAGTGACCTATGGCTTCATCATCAGTGAAAAAGTAAGTCGGGCAATCGTCGCCTTGCTTGGAGCGCTCGCGATGGTCATCATCGGTATTGTGGATCTTGAAACCGCATTGTTTGAATATATTGAATGGGGAACGATCGTCTTATTGATCGGCATGATGATTCTCGTCACGATTGCCAACCAATCTGGATTGTTCGAATACATCGCAATCCGCGCTGCGAAGACGACGAAAGGTGATCCGATCAAGGTACTGATTCTACTGTCCGCATTGACGGCACTTGGATCTGCATTCCTTGATAACGTCACGACGGTTCTATTGATCGTTCCGATCACGTTTTCGATTACGAAGATACTTAAAATCGCGCCGTTTCCATTCTTGCTCGCAGAAGTCCTATTTGCGAATATCGGTGGGACGGCGACCTTGATTGGGGATCCACCGAATATCATGATTGGTGCCGCAAATCCACATTTGACGTTCAATGCCTTTTTAGTGAATCTTGCACCGATCATCCTCGTCATCACGGTCGTGACGATCGGCATCCTGTATTTCATCTTCCGGAAGCAGTTGCATGTCGAAGCGGAAGATCGACAAAAACTGATGGAAATCGATGAGAAGAGCTATATCGTTAGTCGAAAATTGGTCACGCGAAGTAGTATCGTTCTCGTCAGTACGATTGCGTTGTTCGTGTTACATCCGCTGCTTGACCGGATCGGACTCCATCTCGAAGCACCAGCGATTGCGATTCTTGGAGCGACGGTTCTGATGTTGCTGACGATTGAAAATGATCATCAGCTCGAAGGGATTTTTGCCCGCGTCGAATGGACAACGATCTTCTTCTTCGCCGGACTGTTCGTGCTCGTCGGCGGGATCCAAGAAGCGGGCATCATCCGCTACCTCGCTGAAAAGACGATTGATTTGACAGGTGGCGATATTCAGACGACAGCGACTGCTGTTCTTTGGTTGTCTGGTATCGCCAGTGCGACGATTGATAACATCCCGTTCGTCGCGACGATGATTCCACTCATCAATGATGTAGCTGCTGGAATTGGATTATCATCAGCAAATGCGAAAGTGGACGTGTTATGGTGGTCCCTCGCACTCGGTGCCTGTCTCGGTGGTAACGGGACATTGATCGGTGCATCGGCGAACGTCATCGTCGCGGGTCTCGCGACACGACAAGGTGAAAAATTTACCTATATGCGCTTTTTGATTTATGGAGCACCGATCACGATCGTAACGTTGATTCTATCGCAACTCTATCTGTGGATTCGATATTATTAAGAAAACGGAAGGTGGACCTTCCGTTTTCTTTTGTGCGTCGCTCTTACTACCTGATTGTGCTATAATCGAACGATAAGAGCATAACTGTTTCTTAAACTTAACTATAGAGCTAGACCATTATCTGGAGGTTTTATTCTTGTTCAAACGACTTTATCCGAAACATTTCGTGGCTTCGATCTACGATATCGACCTTGAAATGCTCAAACGAAACGGTGTCAAAGCGATTTTGACCGATCTTGATAATACGCTCGTCGCATGGAATATCGCAGATGCTCCAGACGAATTGGTTGCTTGGCTGGATATGGTGAATAATCAATATGGTTTCGACGTCATCATCGTATCGAACAATAACGGAGACCGCGTCAAGAAGTTCGCGGATCCACTCGGATTGCATTATATTGCGCCTGCTCGAAAACCGCTTCCTATCGGGTTTAAACGAGCATTGACGGAATTCGGTTATCATGCGAAGGAAGTTGTCTTCTTAGGAGACCAACTCTTTACGGATGTACTCGGTGCAAACTCCGTTGGAATCGAAGTCATCCACGTTCAACCTGTCGTTAAGACGGACGGTGTCGTCACGAAATTCAATCGCCTGATGGAACGTGTCATTTTCCGCCGGATGAAACGCAAAGGAATCTATAAATTGACACAACGCGTCAAGGAAGATCCTTCTGCACTGGAGCATCCGATCGAAACACTTCGTCAGGATAAGCAACAATAACCCTGTCAGATCGGTAGATGAAAGGGAAGGCAGCAGTCGCAACATGTACGGCGAGAGGTCGGAAGTTACGCTCTTGGAGTAGCGAGCAGGGCGCTACGGTGAAAAGAGAAGGGATATCGTTCCCGCATGCGGCTCAACATAATATGATCGAAGAAATCCACTGCGCTGGCTGTGGTGTCGCCATTCAAACGGAAGACACGAAAGCACCAGGATACGCACCTAAATCTGCACTTGATCGTGAAATGGTCATTTGCCAACGTTGCTTTAAATTAAAGCACTACAATCAAATTCAAGATGTATCGTTATCGGACGATGATTTCGTTAAAATCTTAGACGGAATCGGTCAAAAAGATGCACTTGTCGTTAAAATCGTTGATATCTTCGATTTTAATGGAAGCTGGTTACCGGGATTACATCGGTTCGTCGGTAAAAACGACGTTTTACTCGTCGGGAACAAAGCCGATTTATTACCGAAGTCACTCAACCCGAACCGTCTCATGAACTGGATGCGTCAAGCATCGAAAGAACTTGGATTACGTCCAGTCGACGTTCATCTGATCAGTGCGAAAAAAGGGCACGGAGTCGATGAACTCGCTGAAAAAATCGATTATTATCGAAAAGGTCGCGACGTCTATGTCGTTGGTTGTACGAACGTCGGGAAATCGACGCTGATCAACCAAGTCATCAAACGCTTCGGCGAAGAAGATGAAGCCGTCATCACGGTCAGTCACTTCCCAGGAACGACACTAGACTTGATCGACATTCCACTCGACGATAACTGTAACCTGTATGATACACCGGGGATCATCAATCATCATCAGATGGCTCACTATGTTGATGCAAAGGACTTGAAGCTGATCACACCGAAAAAAGAGATCAAGCCACAAGTCTTCCAAATCCATCCGCAACAGACACTCTTCTTCGGAGGTCTTGCACGATTGGACTATATGGAAGGGAACAAGCGTTCATTCGTCATCTACATGTCGAATGAATTGAAAGTTCACCGGACGAAGCTTGAAAAGGCAGACGATTTATACGCGAACCATAACGGTGAGCTGTTGTCTCCGCCAAACGAAAAGACGCGTGAGATGCTACCGCCGCTTGTCCGTCATGAATTCAGCCTCCGCGACAACATGAAGACGGATATCGTCTTCAGTGGACTCGGGTGGGTTGCGGTTCACGGAAAAGGTGGACGTGTCGCTGCTTACGCCCCGAAAGGTGTCGCTGTATCCTTACGTGAGGCGCTCGTCTGATGCGCTTTGCCGTCATCGGTCATCCGATTGCCCATTCACTTTCACCTGAGCTGCATACAGCTTGGCTGGAAGCGGCTGGGCTTTTCGGCTGTTATGACCTCATCGATGTAACGGAGCAGCAATTGCCGCAAATCATTACGAAATTACGCACACATCAGCTAGACGGAATCAATGTGACGATTCCACATAAAACAGCAATCATTCCGTATCTGGATCGACTAGAGCCGGCAGCTCAAAAAGCAGGCGCCGTGAATACGGTATATCGGCAGGATGGGCAGTTGATTGGTGCGAATACAGATGGAATCGGATTCGTCCGCGCGTTGACAGAACGTCGTCCGTCATTTCAAAAGACGCTCGTTCTTGGTGCGGGCGGTGCGGCGCGAGGCATCATTGCTGCGTTGCCCGGAGATGTGACGATCACGAATCGTACAGAAGAACGCTCTAAGGCAGTTGCCGATGAATTCGGAGCAACCGTTCTACCATGGCAAGAAACATTTGATTTAACGAGTTACGACGTCATCATCAATACGACTTCTGTCGGGATGGCGCCACATATCGAGGCACGTCCGATCGAATTGACGGAGACGCACGCCTTGATTTGTGATATTATTTATCGACCGACGCCGACCCGTCTATTGCGTGAAGCGACCGAAAAAGGTCTTGACACACTTGACGGCGTCCCGATGTTCGTCTTACAAGCGGCTGAAGCATTTGAACGCTTCACCGGACAAGCACCTGACCTTGCACTTGGCGAGCAGGTGATACGAAAGCAATTGGAGGAATTTTAATCATGTTAACAGGTAAACAAAAACGTTTTTTACGCGCGACAGCTCACGACTTAAACCCGATTTTCCAAGTCGGTAAAAATGGAGTCGGAGAAGCGATGTGCGCTGATTTGATGGATGCGCTCGAAAAACGGGAACTCTTGAAAGTACAAGTATTGCAAAATTGTGCGGACGCACCGAAGGATGTCGCACAAGAACTCGTCGCAGGAACGAATGCTGAACTCGTTCAAGTCATCGGAAAAGTCATCGTTCTCTATAAAGAATCAAAAGAGAACAAGACGCTCGAATTGCCACGATGAAAATCGGACTGATGGGCGGAACGTTCGATCCTCCGCATATCGGTCATCTCCTGATTGCCGAACAAGCGCAGGAACAACTCGAACTCGATGGGGTCTGGTTCGTACCAGCGAATGTGCCACCGCATAAACAACGTACAGTCACAGACGCAACCAAGCGTTTACGCCTTGTAGAAGAAGCAATTGCATTGAATCCGGCTTTTTCCGTCTCGGCAATTGAGTTTGAGCGGAAAGAGCCTTCCTATACGTATGATACGATTCGTGCACTCAAGCACCGGTACCCGGAGCATGAGTTTCTATTTCTCATTGGAGCAGATTCACTCGTGAGTCTCGATACGTGGTATCAAGCCGAACAGTTATACGAGGAAGTCGTCTTTGGTGCCGTCGCTCGACCGGGCAGTCGGTATCTGATTCCGCGTGGTGCCCATGTGAAAGCGGTCGATATGCCATTGCTAGAAATTTCTTCGACGGATATCCGGCAACGGGTCGCGCGTGGACGGAGCATTCGCTACCTTGTACCGGAAGCCGTTCGACAACGGATTGAGGAGTGGAATCTATATGCGCCTTGAAGAAGCACGTCAAATCATTGAGCGTACGTTGCCTGAGCGACGCTATGTGCACACATTAGGTGTCGTTGAGACAGCACGACACTTGGCTCTTAAATATGGTGTTGACGAAGAAGAAGCAACACTTGCTGCTATGCTTCATGATTATGCGAAATACCGCGATACGAATGAGATGCGTTCGATTGCCGTTGAATTGAATCAACGGGTTTTACTCGATTATGATGACGAACTGCTTCATGCGCCAGTAGGTGCGGAGCTTGTCCGTCGAGAACTTGGTCTTGATTCAGACGTGATTTATCAAGCGATCGCAAATCACACGACGGGGGCACCCGGTATGCCGTTGCTCGATCAAATCATCTTCGTCGCGGATGCGATTGAACCAAATCGCAGTTATCCAGGTGTCGAAGCGCTTCGTGAAGTAGCGGAGCAGGATTTGACGGACGCCGTCATCGCAACACTCAGTCAGACGATTCATTTTTTATGTAAAAAACAAGCCATCATCTTTCCGCGAACGATTGAGACCTATAATGCCTTCGTCGCGGCCAAACGAAAGGGGACCGTCCTATGACAGTCGAACAAGAACTACAATTAATCGTAAATGCCATCGACGATAAACGCGCTGAAGATATCGTCGTCCTGAATATGTCGAGCATCTCACCAGTTGCCGACTACTTCGTCATCTGTGAAGGGAATTCAGAAAAACAAGTACAGGCAATCGCACGTGAACTCAAAGAAGTCGCGCACGAACATAACCTGCCGATCAAACGTCTCGAAGGATTCGATGCGGCACGTTGGGTGTTAGCGGATCTTGAAAACGTCGTCGTTCACGTCTTCCACCGTGACGATCGTGATTACTATAATCTCGAAAAACTCTGGGCAGATGCTCCAAAGGTTGAAGTCGAGGTCAACTAATGGCATACGAACAGTTCGCCTACATCTATGATGAATTGATGCAAGACGTCCCGTACGATCAATGGATCGACTGGGTCAAAGCATACGTTCCGACTGGCAGTACGATTGCTGATATCGGATGTGGAACGGGTACGGCGACGCTTGCATTAGCGGCACACTATGAGATGCTCGGAATCGATTTATCGGAAGAGATGCTCGAAGTCGCGCAGGAAAAAGCGATGGAAGAGGGATTACGCATTCAATTCTGGGCGCAAGACATGCGCGAAATCGAATTGCCGACACCTGTCGATGCCGTGACGATCCTATGCGACTCCTTGAACTATCTCCGGACGGAAGAGGATGTCAAACAGACGTTTACACATGTAGCAGCAATCCTCAAAGAGGGTGGACGTCTCTTATTTGATACACACTCTCCATACAAGATGGAAACGTTGTTCAATGGAAAGACATATGCGACACATGCGGAGCAAAGTTCGTATATCTGGTTCGCGGATCCTGGTGAAGCACCGCTTTCTGTCGTCCATGAACTGACTTTCTTCATCGAGGAAGAGGACGGTCGCTACGAGCGTGTCGATGAAACGCATCATCAGCGGACATATCCTCCAGCACAGTACGTGACGTGGTTACGCGACGCCGGATTCCGGGTTCTTGCGGTCACAGGCGATTTTGGACCGGATGCTCCTTCTGAGACAGCCGAGCGGATTTTCTTCGTTGCTGAAAAAATGTAAAAGTGATCTCATCCGTCTTCTTTAAGCGATACACGTTCGTGTTGCTTGAAGGAGACGGATTTTTTGTTCGTCAAACAGATGCTAATTCAAAGTAACGGTATGGATGATATGACCTTTATCCGACATAACACACCGTATCATGTTGTAAAAGAGTGGTTAGTGCGTATTCCTTCGTTTCCTGAAGTCCGTAGCGACCTGTTAGAGTCGTGGAAAAAGGAGGGATTCGTCTTGACCGTTCCACGTTTGCAACAAATCGCAGGTCTCGTCGTCGTCCTGCTACTCATCATTTTATTATTCGTACCATTACCCTCTTGCTCGAATGAAGCGATGGTCGATCAACCGTCCTTAACGGATAAACAACAAGAGGCAAAAGCAGAGCCAGTAGAAAAAGATACCTCGATTCGTGACAAACTCATCATGGTCGACATAAAAGGGGCGGTAGAAGCACCTGGACCCTATCAATTCCACCTCGGTGATCGAGTGAAGGATGCAATCGAAAAAGCAAAGACGACTGAGAAAGCTGACATTCGACAAATGAATCTCGCGGCACGTCTCATTGATGGACAGGAAGTCATCGTGCCGGTAAAAAAGACGAAAGATCAGCCGAAACCAACGAAACGCTCAAAAGCAGAGATACCAAAAGGACTGATTGACCTCAATGCGGCAACGGCGGAACAGTTGATGGAGGTTCCGGGAATCGGTCCTGCCAAAGCAGAAGCGATCTTAGCCTATCGTGAGGAGAAGGGAGGATTTGCGACGTATGAATCACTCGGAGATGTAAAGGGCTTTGGGGAAAAGACGTTAGAATCGCTTAAATCCTACCTGATCGTCTACTGATGCCGCTTCATGCGCTGTTCGTTCTCTTACTCATTGTCGCCATTAAAGAATCGATCTGGTGGTTAGTAACGCTGATGCTATTTACTGTCATGAAGTCATGGTCTTTTTCAATCGGTCGTCTTTTCTTTTTGTTCATTCTGAGTTGTCTATTCATCGGAATGGGTCATCTGTCACCTGAACCGCACGACGTCTCGTCTGTTGACATCTTATCAGGTAAGCGTAATGGGGATCGAATTCGCTATGATGCGGAGAGCAACGGTCAATCGATTCTATTGACGGCAACGATTGCAGAAGATGAGACAGGATACGAACGAATCGGTTACTCCTGTCACGTCGATACGGAACCGCTCGATGTCCGTCAACAATCGAATGCGGGAGGTTTTGACGAACTGCAATTCATGCATACGAATCGTTACGCTGGAAAGTGGGAAGTCCGTTCGTTTGATTCCTGTCATCCGACACTTGGATATGCGGCAGAAGGAAGACGGGTACGTGAAGCATGGTTGAAACGGATAGAAGACTTGTTACCACAAAAGCAAGCATTCTACGTCGAAGCACTTGTATTTGGTGAGGATCGATTAATGGATCAAGTGACGCTCGAACGGTTTAAGAAATTCGGCTTATTACATGCGATCGTCATCTCAGGATCACATATCGCTTTTTTAGTGTTTAGTCTGCTGTACGTCTTACGAAAAATCAGAATGACAAAAGAAAAACGACTTGATATCGTTCTGATCTTACTGCCGATTTACGGATGGTTGACGGAGTGGAGTCCACCGGTCACGCGAGCTGTGCTCGTCGCGATGATTCTGTTGCTCGGTCGTCGTTTCCACAAACCGTTAGATCCGGTCGAGGTCATTGCGGGGGTCGCAGCTTTTCAATTAGCGATTCAACCAACTGTCATTTACGATATCGGATTTCAATTGACGGTCGGACTGACGCTTTTTCTTGTGATGTCGAGACGACTCATGGGTTCGGTTCGTCGTCCTTGGAACTGGCTGCTTATCAGTGCTTGGGCACAGATTGGAACACTCCTCTTTTTACAGGGGATTGAACAGACGACGGTTTCAATTTGGTCGCCATTCTTGAACTTATTGATTGGTGGCTGGATTGAATGGGTGATTCTGCCGGGATCGTTCATTCTGGCGACGCTTCCATTTTTACCGCTCAGTTCGACGTTTCAGATCGCGCATCAGTACGCGATTCAATGGATGGACCAAGCGTTACGACTGGCGGAGGATCTACCGTTGGCGATGGTTGCCGTTCCAGCATTTTCTCCGATCGTCTTGACAATCGTCGTTGTCGGAACAGTAATCGCTTGGTATATTGCTGAGCGGAGATGGTGGGGGCATGCTCTACCGTTGATCCTTTTACTTACGGCATGGGGCTACACGGAGTGGCACGCACCTGAACAGATCACTTTTTTAGATGTCGGGCAAGGCGATAGTATCGTGCTTGAGAAAGCAGGAGAGACATTCGTCGTAGACACAGGTGGTGTTTATCAGCAAACGACACATCCACTGCTCCGTCCGTTCGATCCGGGTAGTCATATCGTCGCGCCCTTTTTATTCACACGAGGAGAAGCAGAAATCGATGGTCTCATCGTGTCGCATGCTGATCACGATCACGTCGGTGGACTTCTAGGATTACTGCGTCAAGTTCGCGTGAAAACCATTTATTTAGGTGCGTATGACAACATGGATGAGAAGCGAAACGATTTGATTCGTTCGATCGAAGCAACTGGGACGCGTGTCGAGTTCGTTCAAAAGGGGCAAACGATTCGTCCTTGGTTACATGTACTTGCACCGACTGGACGAGAAGAAGAAGAGAACGATCGGTCTATTATATTACTTGCACAGGTTGCCAAACAACGTGTTTTACTGACGGGTGACGCTGGCCTAGCAATCGAGGACGAATTAAGCGTTGGACCAATCGATATTCTAAAAGCAGGTCATCATGGTTCGAACACGTCGACCGGTGAAGAACTCTTGCAGAAGACGAATCCGAAGATTGTCATCTTATCAGTCGGACGAAAAAATCGATACGGGCATCCGCATCCGGACGTGCTTGAGCGGATCGGGACAGATCGGATCGTCTTTCGAACGGATGAGGACGGGAGTGTAACTTGTTCTTCAGCGGGCTGTGAACCTATGATAAAATAAAAAAACAGCAACCCCCCAAGGTTGCTGTTTTACTGATTATAGACTTAAGAACTTAATTGCGACACCGATGATGAACAAGACTGCGAAGAAGCCGAATGATGCACCAAAACCAACGGCAGAGTCGAGCGCATCGTTGCGTTTTGATTGAATATCGTTCTCGAACGCATTTTCACTTGGTGGGCGTACTGAATGTGCCATGCTGCATTCCCCCTTAATAGATTCCGCTTCTAGTATAGCGGAATAAAAGAGGATTATCTATGATGAAGTTAAGAACAAACTGTGAAATGTGGTGGGAATGATGAAAACTCCTTGGCTCGTCAACGGAAAATTAGCGAATTTATACTTATTATATGGAACAGAACGACACTTGTTAGAAGAATGGGAACGTGAAATCGTAAAAGCGGCTCTTCCGGACGGAGAACGCTTTGATTATATGAAAATCGATTTGAACGACCAACCGCTTGATGCGGTACTCGATGAAGCGGAGACGGTACCCTTTTTAAGCGACTACCGTGTCGTCGTTGCAAAACCTGCAACGTTTCTGACAGGAGCGAAAGATAAAAAACAACATAATCTCGAACGGTTAGCAGATTATATCCTACAACCGGCAGACTACGCGGTCGTTGTCTTGATCGTCGAAGCAGAAAAGCTCGATGAACGAAAAACCGTCGTCAAACGATTGAAGGAGCGCGCGACGGTACTAGAGGCAAAAAAACCGACGACCGAAGAGTTGTTCCGCTTCGTTCTGGATGCTGTCAACGACAAAGGATACCGGATGGAACGTCCGGCAATCGAGCGACTCATTTTCTTGACTGCTGAGATGTGGGGAACATTAGCCCATGAACTTGAGAAGTTGATGTTGTTTGCAGGGGACCGACCAACAATCGAAATCGAGGATGTCGATTTGCTTGTTCCGCGGACATTAGAGGACAACGTCTTTCAATTAACGGACTACTTGATGAAGCGTCAACTCGAACCAGCGATCCGCTTGATTCGCGACCTTGAAAAACAAGGACAGGAAGTGTTGGCTCTCCTTGGACTGATGGCACGCCAATACCGGATGATGTTGCTGTCGAAACGATTAGCAGAACAAGGATACGGAGAACGACAAATCGCATCAAAAGTCGGAGCTCATCCGTATGCGATCAAATTGGCACTCCAGTCTGCCAAACGGTTTACGTTTGCGCAGCTCGAGCAAGCACTCATCGCCATCACGACGACAGATGAAGGTATGAAAACAGGACGCGGTGATAAGAAGATTCTATTCGATGCGTTGATCGTTCGCTTAGCGACGCTATAAGAGGAGGCAGACGATGATGGAAGTCCAGATCATTACAGCAGAAGAGGTCATCCCATTACGGCATGATGTGTTACGTCCGCATCAACCACGTGAAGCATGTATCTACCCAGACGATGCCTTGCCATCGACGTTTCATCTCGGCGGGATAAAAGCACAACAAATCGTTGCAATCGGTAGTTTCTCGGAACAATCGCATGCACAAGCGCCGGGAGCGACGTATCAGCTTCGTGGTATGGCGTCGAGTGAAGAGGTGCGTGGTGAAGGGTATGGTCGGGCGCTGATCGAAGAAGCCCGTCGTCTATTGAAAGAACGACAAGTGACAGCATGGTGGTGTAACGCCCGCGTCACGGCACTTCCTTTTTATGAGCGTCTTGGACTAGAACGTGTTGGAGAACCGTTCCTCATTGAAGGGATCGGTCTTCACTATGTCATGATCGATCGTCTAGACGACAAGTAAGACAATAAAAGGATCGACTCGAAAGTCAGTTTTCACAAAGATAAAAGTGGCAGATGAGTATTCTGCCACCTTTATCTCGTGACAAAAAGAATGACGCGTTTCACGCCACTCCTACAGGAAAAAGCGCATCTTTGCGCTGTCAGAGACAAACAAGACCCGCTTTCCTGCTTGAATAAGGCAGGAAAGTTGGCTTGTGTCTCGCCTGAGGAAAGGGCGTGAACTGACGCGTCATTCTTTTTTGAGCCAACCTTTTTTAAATCCTATAAAAAAATCGCCACTGGAGAACCCTCCTAGTGGCGACCCATCACCGTATTCTTCGGAAAGAATTAAAGTGCGTTTACGAGTTTAGCGAGACGTGATTTGTCACGACCAGCTTTGTTGCTGTGGATGAGACCTTTAGCAGCAGCTTTGTCGATTTTTTTAGAAGCTGTAGCGAAAGCAAGGACCGCTTGGTCTTTGTTACCTTCAGCTGCGAAAGTTTCGACTGCTTTAATCGCTGAACGCATTGCCGATTTACGTTGTACGTTAGCGACGCGGCGTTTTTCAGCTGTTTTAACGCGTTTGATTGCTGATTTAATGTTAGCCATGGATGATTCACCTCCAATAAAACTCATTCGAGATTTATATTCGCATATCTGCAGTTATCGTTCAACAGAACAAACACAATTGTAGCAAACGTTTTTCTTAAAAGCAATACGACGTCTAGGGAATCTTCACATTTTGTTTTTCGGGTAAAACAAAACGAGATAGTACAGTGAAGCGCTTTTTGGTATAATGAACCGTATGTACGTTTGAAAATAAGGTAAGGTGACTCTAAACATGACGAATGAAGACCGTTTAAAGCGGCAGAAGAGTATTCGTAACTTCTCGATCATTGCCCATATCGATCACGGGAAGTCGACACTCGCTGACCGAATTTTAGAAAAAACTGGCGCGTTGACATCGCGCGAAATGAAAGATCAGACACTTGATGCCATGGATCTTGAACGTGAGCGTGGCATCACGATTAAACTCAACGCTGTTCAATTGAAGTATACAGCAAAAGATGGGGAAGACTACATTCTTCACCTCATTGATACACCTGGACACGTCGACTTCACATATGAAGTCTCGCGTTCACTTGCAGCTTGTGAAGGGGCTGTCCTCGTCGTCGATGCGGCGCAAGGAATCGAAGCGCAGACGCTTGCGAACGTTTACTTAGCACTCGACAACGATCTCGAAATCCTTCCGATCATTAACAAAATCGATTTACCTTCTGCGGATGTCGAACGCGTCCGTCAAGAAATCGAAGATGTCATCGGACTCGATGCGTCTGAAGCCGTTCCGACATCCGCGAAAGCCGGAATCGGGATCGAAGAAATTTTGGAGCAAATCGTCGAGAAAGTACCAGCGCCGACGGGTGATCCGTCTGCACCACTCGAAGCATTGATCTTTGACTCCTATTATGACGCTTACCGTGGTGTCGTAGCATCGATTCGAATCGTCAACGGAACAGTTAAAGTCGGCGATAAGATTCGGATGATGTCGACAGGCAAGGACTTTGAGGTTCTGGAACTTGCCGTTGCCACACCAAAACCATTACGTCAGCAAGAATTGACGGTCGGTGATGTTGGGACGTTGTCTGCTTCGATCAAAACGGTCGGCGACGTACGTGTCGGGGATACGATTACGCTTGCGAAACAGCCGGCTACTGAAGCACTGCCAGGATACCGTAAGATGAATCCAATGGTATACTGTGGACTCTATCCAATCGATGCTGCGAAATACAACGATTTACGAGAAGCGCTTGAAAAACTACAACTCAGTGACGCGGCGCTTGAGTTCGAACCAGAGACATCACAAGCACTCGGATTCGGATTCCGTTGTGGATTCCTCGGGATGCTCCACATGGAAATCATCCAGGAACGCATCGAACGTGAATTCAACATCGATATGATTACGACGGCACCATCGGTTATCTATCACGTGACGACGACAGCGGGTGAAGTCTTGCACGTCGATAACCCATCGAAGATGCCGGATCAGCAAAAAGTCGAATTCATCGAAGAGCCGTTCGTTAAGGCTGCTGTCATGACACCAAATGACTACGTCGGTGCGATCATGGAGTTGTGCCAGAAGAAGCGTGGGACATTCGTTGACATGCAATATATCGATACGACACGTGTCAAAATCACGTATGAGTTACCGTTATCTGAGATCGTCTACGACTTCTTCGATCAGTTGAAATCGAGTACGAAAGGGTATGCGTCACTTGATTATGAATTGATCGGCTACCAACAGTCGCGTCTCGTCAAGATGGACATCCTGCTCAACAACGAGAACGTCGATGCGCTCAGCTTCATCGTTCACCGTGACTTTGCGTACGAACGCGGGAAAGTCATCGTTGATAAGTTGAAAGAATTGATTCCGCGGATGCAGTTCGAAGTGCCGATCCAGGCCGCTGTCGGAACGAAGATCGTTGCTCGTTCGACGATCAAGGCATTACGGAAGAACGTTCTCGCGAAATGTTACGGGGGAGATATCTCTCGGAAACGGAAGTTGCTCGAGAAGCAAAAAGAAGGTAAGAAACGCATGAAGATGGTAGGCTCAGTAGAGGTACCGCAAGAAGCCTTCATGTCCGTTCTATCCATGGACGAAGATTAAACAGGTGGGGGGCGCTTGCGTCCCCTTTTTGGTTTTTATAGAGAAAGGATGAGGCGAAATGGGAATACGCGCCGCATATGTCCACATCCCTTTTTGTGAACATATTTGTTATTACTGTGATTTCAATAAAGTCTTTTTAAAGAATCAGCCCGTCGATGAATACCTCGATGCGCTCGAACGCGAAATCGAACTGACCTTGAAACAATACCCGACGGATCATCTCGAGACGATCTTCATCGGTGGCGGCACACCGACCGCTTTAAATGAACCACAGATGCAACGGTTGATGGAAATCATCCAGAAACACTTGTTGCCCCTGACAGGCGATGATTTAGAGTATACGGTCGAGTCGAATCCGGACGGTGTATCAGAAGAGAAGCTCGATATCATGAAGGCGGGCGGTGTCAATCGCGTCAGTTTTGGTGTCCAATCGTTTGATGACGGTTTGCTCGAACGCATCGGTCGGACGCACCGGGAAGCGAAAGTCGCGCAGACGCTCGACGCAGCAGCGAAGCGGTTCGATAACATCTCCGTCGACTTGATGTTCGGCTTACCGAATCAGACGCTCGATCAGGTCCGCTACGACGTCACGCGGGCACTTCAATTACCGATCACGCATATCTCCTCTTATTCGTTGATTTTAGAACCGCACACGGTCTTTGCGATTCAAGAGCGAAAAGGAAAGTTACCGCTACCGACGCAAGATCTCGAGGCAGAGATGTATCAAGTGATGATTGATACGATCGAAGCAGGTGGATATGCGCAGTATGAGATCTCGAACTTCGCGCAAACAGGAAAAGAGAGTCGTCATAATCGCGTCTACTGGGAAAACGATGAGTACTACGGATTCGGTGCAGGATCACACAGCTACATCAATCAGACGCGTCGTGCGAACATCGCACCAATTCCGCACTATATCAAGGCGGAAGGGTTACCGGTTCGAAAAGAGACGCCGTTGACGAACGTAGAGCGGATGGAAGAAGAAATGTTCCTTGGACTTCGAATGAAGGATGGCGTATCACTCGAACGTTTCCAGACGAAATATGGAGTAGCGTTTAAAGATGTGTTTGGTGAAGTCATGAAACGTTTATTGCCAAACGGTCTCGTCGAACAGACGGAGACACATATCCGTTTAACGCCTGCTGGGATTCCGTTAGCGAACGAAGTCTTTGCGGAGTTCATCGGTGAAGCGCAGGTTCAATGAATCTTGAATAAATGAAAAGAAGCGGTGTTCCCTTAAAAAAAAGGAATACCGCTTCTTTTCATTTTTTGGATTTCCTTAAAAAATAGGCAGTCGTTCCGATGACCGCGATGAACAGCCAGACAAAGACTCCTGCCATTGCCAATAATTCAATCATCCGATTCATCCTTTCCGTTCTTTGTTTCACTGTATCGCAGAATGGGAAACTGTTCAAAGGGTCACGCAATTCGGTTGACATCGGACGGACAATTCCTTATAGTAAAAGATGTAATTAGCACTCGTTAAAAGTGAGTGCTAACAAAATAAGGTGGTGAAGAAGGTGCTGACGGATCGTCAATTGTTGATTTTACGTGCAATCGTCGATGATTACATCAAGACTGCTCAACCCGTCGGCTCACGGACGCTCTCCAAGCGAGACGACGTGACGTTCAGTTCCGCGACCATTCGTAACGAGATGGCGGACCTCGAAGAGATGGGTCTGATTGAAAAGCCACACACTTCCGCAGGACGGATTCCTTCCGAACTCGGATATCGTTTTTATGTCGACCATCTGATTCGTCCGGAAAGCATCACACCAAAAGAAGCGCAGGCATTGAAATCACTCTTTGCCCATTCCGTGAATGAGAATGATCGGTTGATTCGGCACACAGCAGACCTGTTGAGCGATTTAACCCATTACACGACGCTTGTACTTGGACCAAAAGAAGAAGGACAACGCTTGCATCATCTGGAATTGATTCCTCTTGCCGAAGGTCGTGTCGTCATCGTTCTCGTCACGGAGACGGGACATGTCGAACACAAGACCTTGCAATTGAGTCAAGCGTTGTCCCAGGAAGCAGCGAGCCGACTGATGGAACGTCTGAATCAGACGTTACGCGGTACGCCGCTCTCAGCCTTGCGCAGTCGTCTGCTCGAGGAAATCCGTCGCTTCCGTTCAGAGCATTCTGAACAGACGGTGTTGCTTTCGAAGGCACTTGATCTCGTCTTGACGGATCAAGAGGAGCGACCGTTCATCTATCTGGGCGGGAAAGCCAACATGTTCGATCAGCCTGAATTTCAGGACGTCGCAAAACTACGACCTGTTCTCGAGTTGATCGAACAGCAAGAAGCCGTTCTCGACTTCCTACGACCGAATCTCGATAATCAAATCCTGATCACGATCGGGAGTGAGAACAATGTGGATGCATTAAAAGATTGTAGCGTCATCCGGGCCCATTATTCGGTCGACGGTGTCTCGATCGGGACACTCGCCTTGATCGGACCGAAACGGATGGATTACAACCGGGGAATCAACTCGATCATCCATCTACTTCAAGCATTCCAAACCGAATTGCATAAGAACAATTTGGATTGAATATAGAAAGGGGCTCGATTCAGAGTGGAAGAAAAAGAACAGAATCAAAACCTCCAACAAGAAGAAAACGTGACAGAGCCGACTGAAACCGTCGAAGTCACAGAAGAAGAAGTCATTCAAGCGGATCTCGTCGAAGACGAGAAACCAGACTTCGAAGCACAACTCGCAGAAGCAAAAGCTTCAGAATTACGCCTCCGTGCGGATTTTGAGAACTTCAAACGCCGCAACCGTGTCGAAGCAGAGAATCGCGCGAAGTATTCTTCACAAGCGATCGTCGAAAAGCTATTGCCACTCGTCGATAACTTGGATCGTGCGCTCCAAATCGAGACGGAAAACGAAGAAACGAAATCCGTCTTGACGGGTGTTGAGATGGTGAAACGTCAACTCGTCGAAACGCTTCAAAATGAAGGCGTCGTCGAGATTCCAGCTGTCGGTGAAGCATTCGATCCGAACTTACACCAAGCAGTCGTTCAAGAAGCGAGCGAAGAACACGAATCAGGTGTCGTCATCGCTGAATTCCAAAAAGGGTACAAATTGCACGATCGTGTGATTCGTCCGAGTATGGTTAAAGTAGCTGAGTAATCAGCTTGCAATTTATTATTCCAATCATTGAAAGCGAGGAAATAGATCATGGCAAAAATCATCGGTATTGACTTAGGTACAACGAACTCATGTGTTGCAGTAATGGAAGGTGGCGAACCAGTCGTCATCGCTAACGCAGAAGGAAACCGTACGACACCATCTGTCGTCGCATTCAAAAACGGCGAGCGTCAAGTAGGGGAAGTCGCAAAACGTCAAGCGATCACGAACCCGAACACGATCATGTCAATCAAGCGTCATATGGGTACGGACTATAAAGTAGAAGTTGAAGGCAAAGACTACACACCACAAGAAGTCTCTGCGATCATCCTTCAAAAACTAAAAGCGCAAGCAGAAGACTACCTCGGTGAAAAAGTCACAGAAGCTGTCATCACAGTACCTGCTTACTTCAACGATGCAGAACGCCAAGCGACAAAAGACGCTGGTACGATTGCTGGTCTTGATGTAAAACGGATCATCAACGAGCCTACAGCGGCAGCACTCGCATACGGTCTCGAAAAAGGCGAAGATCACACGATCCTCATTTATGACCTTGGTGGCGGTACGTTCGACGTGTCGATCCTTGAACTCGGTGATGGCGTCTTTGAAGTTGTTTCAACTGCTGGTGACAGCCGTCTTGGTGGAGATGATTTCGACCAAAAAATCATCGACCATCTCGTAGCAGAATTCAAAAAAGAAAACGGCATCGATCTTGCTCAAGATAAGATGGCGCTTCAACGTTTGAAAGATGCAGCTGAAAAAGCGAAAAAAGACCTTTCAGGTGTTTCTTCAACACAAATCAGTCTTCCGTTCATCACAGCTGGCGCATCAGGTCCACTTCACTTGGAAATGACACTTTCACGCGCGAAATTCGACGATCTTACAGCAGATCTCGTTGAACGTACGATGGAACCAACACGCCGTGCTATGAACGATGCAGGTCTGACACCAGACAAAATCGACAAAATCATCCTCGTTGGTGGTTCGACTCGTATTCCTGCAGTTCAAAAAGCAATCCAAGACTTCACTGGTAAAGAATCGTTCAAAGGGGTTAACCCGGATGAAGTCGTTGCCCTCGGTGCAGCGGTTCAAGGTGGCGTGTTGACAGGAGACGTTAAAGACGTCGTTCTTCTCGACGTAACTCCACTCTCACTCGGTATCGAGACAATGGGTGGCGTGATGACGAAATTGATCGATCGTAACACAACGATCCCAACTTCGAAATCACAAGTCTTCTCGACTGCAGCAGACAGCCAACCAGCTGTTGACATCCACGTCCTCCAAGGGGAACGTCCAATGGCAGCAGATAACAAAACACTTGGTCGCTTCCAATTGACGGACATTCCACCAGCACCACGTGGTGTGCCACAAATCGAAGTTAAATTCGACATCGACGCGAACGGTATCGTTAACGTTTCTGCGAAAGATCTCGGAACGAACAAAGAACAGTCGATCACGATCCAATCATCAAGCGGTTTGACTGAAGCGGATATCGAGCAAATGGTCAAAGATGCAGAAGCAAACGCGGACGCAGACAACAAGCGTAAAGAAGAAGTCGAATTACGCAACGAAGCAGACCAACTCGTCTTCGCAACAGATAAAGCAATTAAAGACCTCGGTGAGCAAGTCGCTGACGCTGATAAAGAAAAAGCAGAAGCTGCAAAAGAAAAAGTAACAAAAGCTCTCGAAGGAACAGACATCGAAGCAATCCGTTCTGCAAAAGACGAATTGTCGACAGTCGTCCAAGAGTTGACACAAAAAGTCTACGAGAACATGGCACAGCAACAAGCTGGCGCTGAAGGCGCACAAGCTGGTAGCCAAGACGACGACGTCATGGACGCTGAGTTCGAAGAAGTCGACGAGAAAGACAACAAGTAATTCATCCGACCGATTTTTCGGGCGCTAGAGAGAGCCAAAGCGTATCCGCGCTTTGGCTCTTTCCATGTCGCACGAAGTTCGGTAAAATCAAACAGTATGAAATGAATCGGAATAGAGAGAGGAAGACTGCACGTGGAAAAACGCGATTATTATGAAGTACTAGGCGTCGCGCGCGATGCCTCATCAGCGGAAATCAAACGCGCGTACCGTAAGCTTGCCCGGACGTACCACCCAGACGTCAATAAGGAAGCCGATGCGGATGCAAAATTTAAGGAACTATCGGAAGCGTATGAAGTGTTATCCGATGACAATAAACGAGCACGTTACGACCAATTCGGTCACCAAGATCCATCACAAGGTGGCGGTGGATTCAGTGGAGCAGAAGGATTCGGCGATATCTTTGACATGTTCTTCGGTGGCGGACGTCGTCAAGATCCAAACGCACCACGTAAAGGACAGGATTTACAATACGTCGAGGAAATCGACTTCATGGAATCGGTCACAGGCGTCGAGAAGACGATCACGATTCCAGTCGAAGAAGATTGCGGTACTTGTCATGGTTCAGGTGCTAAACCAGGAACACATCCGGAAACATGTAAACGATGCGGTGGTTCGGGGCATATCAACGTCGAACAAAACACGATGTTCGGTCGTGTCGTCAACCAAACGACATGTTCGACATGTCATGGCCGTGGACAAATCGTCAAGGAGCCATGTGAAACATGTCGTGGAGCCGGTCGCGTTCGTAAAAACAAAGATGTCCGTGTCAAAATTCCAGCAGGGATCGACAATGGGCAACAAATCCGCTTAGCAGGAAAAGGGGAAGCCGGTGTCAACGGTGGACCAGCGGGTGACTTGTATGTCGTCGTTCGTGTCGCAGCACATGAATTGTTCGAACGTGTCAACGATCATATCGTCATGGATATGCCACTGACATTCGCGCAAGCAACACTTGGCGATGAGATCGAAGTGCCAACTGTTCACGGTAAGGTCAGTCTGAAGATTCCAGCCGGAACACAGACAGGATCACGATTCCGTCTCCGCGGAAAAGGGATGCCGAACGTTCGGTCCGGTCACCATGGCGACCAGTACGTCAATGTCGTCGTCATTACACCGAAGAATCTGACGGAACGTCAAAAAGAACTCTTACGGGAATTCAATGAAATTAGCGATGAAAAAGGTGTCGAAGAGCAACACGAAGGTGTCTTCAGCCGGATCAAGACATTCTTTACAGGGTGATCACTACAGAGGAGCGTGACAAGAAATGAAATGGTCAGAGATCTGTGTCCATACGACACAAGAAGCCATCGAAGCAGTTTCAAACATCTTACATGAAGCGGGAGCAAGCGGAGTCGTCATCGAGGACGTCGAAGATTTCGAGATGATGTCCCACCGCGAAGATAACTTCGGTGAAATTTGGGATGAGACGAAACGAGACGAGTATCCGACACAAGGTGTACTCGTGAAGGCGTATCTTGCAGAAAGCAGCGATTTGACGGACACGATCAAAGGCATCGAACATGACATCCAACAGTTGACGAACTTCGGTCTGTCGATTGGCACGGGTGCTGTCACGCTGACTCAAGTAGATGAAGAAGATTGGGCTCATTCATGGAAACAATTCTATAAGCCAGTCAAGATCAGTCGCCATTTGACGGTCGTCCCGATGTGGGAAGACTACACGCCACAGCCGGATGAAAAAATCATCGAGCTCGATCCAGGTATGGCATTCGGAACGGGAACACACCCGACGACGGTTCTCTGTATTCAAGCGATTGAGAACTACTTGCAAGAGCAAGACCGTGTCGTCGATGTCGGAACGGGATCCGGTGTCCTCGCGATTGCAGCAGCGAAGCTTGGAGCAAAGGATGTCTTTGCACTCGATTTAGACGAAGTCGCTGTCAAATCAGCGACGGAAAACGTCGCTTTGAACGAAGTCAGTGAGCAGATCACGGTTCGCCAAGGCGACTTGATGAAGGAATTGAGTGAGCCGGTCGAGTTGATCGTCGCGAACATCTTAGCGGAAGTCATCCTCCTTTTCGTCAAGGATGCCTATACTTTGACGTTACCAGGTGGTCATTTCATCGCTTCCGGTATCATTAGTCAGAAGAAGGATATGGTCGTCCAAGCGATGCAAGAAGCAGGATTTACGATCGTCGAGACGACGAAGCTTGAGGACTGGGTCGCGATCATCGCGAAACGGGAGGCGTAAACACATGCAACGGTATTTCGTCGAGCCCTCGATGCGTCAGGGAGATGTGTTTCATCTCCCGAAAGACGACGCACACCATATGAAAAACGTCATGCGGATGGAAGTCGGCGGAGAGATTCTCGTACTCGACGGGACAGGTCTTTACCGGTGCCGTCTGGAAGCACTCGATAAACAAGCGGCTTCTGCCCGGATCGAAGAGACTCTACCGATCGAGACGGAATTACCGATTCGTGTGACGATCGCCCATGGATTGCCAAAAGGCGATAAGATCGAACTCGTTGCCCAAAAAGCAACGGAACTCGGGATTCATCACCTACGGATTTTCGAAGCCGACCGTTCCGTCTCGAAATGGGATCAAAAGAAGGTTCCGAAAAAGATTGAACGACTCGAAAAAATCGTCAAGGAAGCAGCGGAACAATCGTACCGTGCCCACTTGCCGACAGTCGACTTCGTGGCGTATGATGAAGTCTTACAGGATGCATCGAACTATACGGCTTGTCTGGTTGCCTATGAAGAATCAGCAAAACAAGGGGAGGCCTCCGTCCTCGCTACGACGCTTGCTGGGCTGCAAGAGGGTGATTCCCTTCTTGTCGTCATCGGACCTGAAGGTGGGTTCGCTGAAGCAGAAATCGCACGTTTGACGGATGCCGGTTTTAAAAAAGCCGCTCTAGGGCGCCGCATCTTACGGACGGAAACGGCACCATTTTATGTCCTTTCCGCTGTCTCGTATCATTTTGAATTGAAAGGGTGAACGAAATGGCAACTGTTGCCTTTCAAACGCTTGGCTGTAAAGTCAACCATTACGAAACAGAAGCTGTATGGCAACTGTTCAAGGACGCTGGATACGCACGCGTTGATTTTGCTGATCATGCGGACGTGTATGTCGTCAATACATGTACGGTCACGAATACCGGAGATAAGAAAAGTCGCCAAGTCATCCGACGGGCGATTCGCCAAAATCCGGATAGTGTCATCTGCGTAACGGGTTGTTATGCTCAAACGTCTCCTGCTGAGATCATGGCGATTCCTGGCGTCGATGTCGTCGTCGGAACACAAGATCGGCATAAAATGATTGGATACATCGAACAATTCCGTGAAGAACGCATGCCAATCAATGCGGTCGGAAACATCATGAAAGCCAAAGTCTATGAAGAACTGGATGTACCGGCCTTTACGGACCGGACACGGGCTTCGCTGAAAATTCAAGAAGGTTGTAACAACTTCTGTACGTTCTGTATCATCCCATGGGCGCGTGGTCTCATGCGGTCTCGTCAACCGGAAGATGTCTTGAAGCAAGCACAACAGCTCGTTGATGCGGGTTACAAAGAAATCGTCTTGACGGGAATCCATACAGGTGGATACGGTGAAGACTTGAAAGACTACAACTTAGCGAAACTACTTAAAGCACTTGAATCCGTTAATGGACTTGAACGCTTACGGATTTCGTCGATCGAAGCGAGTCAAATCACGGACGAGGTACTCGATGTCCTGAAGGACTCACCGATCGTCGTTCGTCACTTGCACGTTCCGATCCAGTCTGCATCCGATACGGTCCTTCGCCGGATGCGTCGTAAATATACGATGGCGGAATTCGGAGAACGGATCACGCGTCTGAAGGAAGTCCTGCCTGACTGTGCGATCACGTCGGATGTCATCGTTGGTTTCCCAGGCGAGACGGAAGAAGAGTTCATGGAAACGTTCAACTTCATCAATGATCATAAGTTCAGTGAATTGCATGTCTTCCCGTACTCGAAACGGACGGGAACACCGGCTGCGATGATGGACGATCAAGTCGAGGAATCAATCAAAGAAGAACGCGTCGCGCGTTTGATTGCCTTATCGGATCAACTCGCGAAGGAATATGCTTCGAAATATGAGGGAGAACTGCTTGAAATCATTCCGGAAGAATTTTCGGAAGAAGCAGGCGGTCGTCTCGTCGGTTACACGGATAACTATCTACGTGTCGCAATCGAAGGCGATGAGTCAATGATCGGACAACTCGTTCGTGTCAAAATCACGAAAGCGGGCTATCCGATGAACGATGGTCAATTCGTCCGCATCATGCAGACACTTAAAGACGCTGCAGTCTAATCGAAAGGGCAAAGGGAACCCCTGGTTTTCTTTGCCACTTTTTTTGTTTTCATTTCAGGAATGCGCTACACTGAATACAGTTCAATTAAGGAAAGAGGACATCATTCATGCGAATCAACAAATTCATTAGCGAAACGGGCTTTTGCTCAAGGCGTGCTGCCGATAAATTAGTCGAAGCAGGTCGTGTAACGATCAACGGTCTGACAGCAGAACTCGGCTCGCAAGCTGAAGAGACGGACGTCGTCGAAATCGACGGTCAGCCGCTCCAAACGAAGCCAAAACCTGTATACATCGTCTTAAATAAACCAGTCGGCATCACGTGTACGACAGAGCTTGACATCGAAGGAAACATCATCGATTTCGTCAACCATCCGAAGCGGATTTTCCCGATTGGTCGTCTCGATAAAGATTCAGACGGCTTGATTCTTTTGACGAATGACGGTGATGTCGTCAACCGGATCCTTCGAGCAGAAAACAATCACGATAAGGAATATATCGTGACCGTTGATGCACCAATCACGGATACGTTCATTCAAGGTATGGCGAGTGGTGTCGACATTCTCGGTACGACGACGAAGGAATGTATCGTTGAGCCGCTCGAGACACGGACGTTCCGGATCATTTTGACGCAAGGATTAAATCGTCAGATTCGCCGTATGTGTAAAGAGTTCGGCTATCGGGTCAAACGTCTGCAACGCGTTCGGATCATGAATATCGAGCTCGGCGATTTACCGATCGGTTCTTGGCGTGATTTGACAGAAGAGGAATTACGCGAATTGTTTACGACGCTTGATGGGCAATAAGGTTCAATGAAAGTCGCCACCCGGCGGCTTTCTTCTTACATAAGGGGGATGACCGTGGATAAACGGGGTATGAGTGCGACATTCGTCGCCTACGTGATTGGTGGACTGTTGCCGATCTACAAAGTATTTGCTGCTGGTATTCCAGCATGGACGGTCGTTTCAATTCGGATATTGAGTGCGTTCATCTTCGTGACGTTGTTACTACGCCTGACGAAGAAATTCCAATTCGTTCGTCAATTATGGCAAAACAAACGCCAGCGCTATACCGTGCTTGCGGCAGGGCTCGTATTAGGTGGGAACTGGTCGCTCTATCTGTATGCCATCGGGGAAGGCTATATCGTTGAGTCGTCACTCGGGTATTACATCAATCCGCTCGTCAGCGTCTTGTTCGGCCTGATCTTTTTTAAAGAACGATTGACGCGTCCGCAAGTGATCGCGATTTTATCAGCAATCACCGGTGTGATGATTTTAACGCTCGGTTATGGTCAATTTCCGATCATCGCCTTCTCACTTGCCGTTTCGTTCGCGTTTTACGGTGTACTAAAGAAAAAGGCAGCAGCCGAACCATTATCCGGATTATTTTTAGAGACACTCGTCACGCTTCCGTTCGCTCTCTTGACGCTTGGTGTGACAGATAGTCAACCGCTTGCGATGCCGACGAGTGCATTGATTGCGATCATCATGCTCGGAATCGCAACAGCAATCCAATTGATGTTATTCGGATACGGAATGCCGAAAATCCCGTTTGTCTACGTCGGGATTCTCCAATACATTGCCCCGACGCTGACGCTGCTCCTTGGAATTTATCTATTTAATGACGTCTTTACGACGATTCACTTCATCGCTTTCCTGTTCATTTGGATTGCTGTTGCTCTCTTTACGATCAGCGGTTTATCGGCAGGAAAGATGCGAATGAAGAAGGTATCATAATGAAAGAAGGGATTACGTGAATCTACCAGGATTCTTTGCGACACTTGTCGCGTATATCATTTGGGGACTCTTACCGCTCTACTGGAAGATGCTCGCCAATGTACCGAGTGAAGAGATACTGGCTCATCGCATCATCTGGTCATTCTTATTTCTGCTCATCTTATTATCATTTCAAAAAGCACTTGGGAAGTGGAAGACGGCGCTGCGCGATCCGTTCACGCGCCGACTCTTTTTCTTAAACGGACTGATCATAAGTCTGAACTGGTTCAT
The DNA here is from genome assembly GCF_002396765.1 of Exiguobacterium sp. UBA5002. NCBI lineage: Bacteria > Bacillati > Bacillota > Bacilli > Caryophanales > Exiguobacterium > Exiguobacterium sp. UBA5002. The sequence continues at coordinate 68,293 of NZ_DGYQ01000021.1, read as the reverse complement.
CTATATCTGGGCCGTCAATCATCAATTCATTGTCGAAGCGTCGCTTGGTTATTACATCAATCCGCTTGTCAGCATCGTCTTTGGTGTCTTCTTCTTTCGCGAAAAGCTTTCACGGATCGAATGGATCTCGATTGTTCTTGCAACGATCGGTGTCTTGATTTTGACGATTGGCTACGGCGAGTTTCCGTGGATTTCGATCGCGCTTGCCTTAAGCTTCGGCTTTTATGGCGTCGTCAAAAAGCGACGACCGCTCGAATCAACGGTCAGTCTGACGCTCGAGACGATGGCGCCGCTTCCGCTGGCTTTGATTTTCCTAGGGTATTGGCAAGTACAAGGGACGTCTTCGATGACCGAATCTGTCGGTACGACGACCGGACTTATCTTGACCGGGATCGTCACCGCTGTTCCACTTTTGTTATTCGGATTCGGGGCACAACGGATTCCATTCACGTGGGTCGGGTTCCTCCAATTCGTCGCACCGACCTTGTCACTTGGACTCGGTGTATTGCTCTATCACGAGCCGTTTACTAAAACGCACATGGTGGCGTTTACATGTATTTGGACAGCAGCGATCGTCTTTACGCTCAATGGTGTCTGGATTCGGAAAAAACAGCTCCGAAAAGTCGCGTAAAAAGATAGAAGTCTGACCTCTTGCGTGATAGAATAAAAACAGAGTCTAAGGGATACCCTTAAGGAGGACAACAAACATGAATTTAGCAGGAATGATCGACCATACGGCACTGAAGCCAGAAACATCACGTGCTCAGATCGAAACACTCTGTAAAGAAGCATTAGAATACAAATTTGCAAGCGTCTGTGTTAACCCAACATACGTCGCGCTAGCAGCAGAACTCTTAAAATCAGATGATGACGTCAAAGTATGTACAGTCATCGGCTTCCCACTTGGAGCAAACACACCAGAAGTGAAAGCATTCGAAACAAAAGATGCGATCCAAAACGGTGCAACAGAAATCGATATGGTTCTCAACATCGGTGCGTTAAAAGATGGCGACCTTGAGTTAGTAGAACGTGACATTCGTGCGGTTGTCGAAGCGGCAAACGGTACACTCGTTAAAGTCATCTTCGAAAACTGCCTTCTTACAAAAGAAGAAATCAAAACAGCTGCTGAACTTTCAGTTAAAGCAGGTGCTAACTTCGTGAAAACATCGACTGGTTTCTCAACAGGTGGTGCAACTGTCGAAGACATCCGTCTCATGCGTGAGACAGTTGGTCCTGACATCGGTGTTAAAGCATCTGGTGGCGTTCGTGACTTCGAAGGTGCAAAAGCAATGATCGATGCAGGTGCATCACGCATTGGTGCATCAGCAGGAATCGCAATCGTTACAGGTGGTACATCTGATAGCGATTACTAAGAATATCTGACATGTCCCTCTTTTTTAGAGGGGCATTTTTTTGTTATGGGACTATTCTGAATTTAAATTTTGTATTAAGAAGTCAGACATCGCTTCCGATAATCAGATGTAGAATGTCGGAAGGATGTGGAATGAATGAAACGGTGGAGCGGAATCATACTGGCATCGACACTTAGCCTCGCAGGGTGCGGCAGTGTCATTGATGATCCAGAACGGGCAGTCAAGGAGCGAAAAGAAATGGCAGTCGTCTTGTCGGACGTTGGTCTTGGCGATCAATCATTCAGCGATGCGGCGATGAGCGGTATGGCGTTGTTACGGGAGAAGGAAGGTTGGTCAATCGATTACCGAGAGTTGAACGAAACGAAGACCTATAAAGTAGCATTCGAAGTGTTGGCGAAAAAGAAACCGACCGTCATCGTCGGACTCGGATTCATGGGGCAGACGGATCTTGAAACGGTTGCAAAAAAATATCCGAAACAACAATTCGCCTTGATTGATGCTGTATCGACGTTACCGAACGTACTCTCGGTTACGTTCAAAGAGGACGAAGGAAGCTATTTAGCGGGTGCGGCTGCAGGTATCCAAACGAAGACGAATACGATTGGTTTCGTCGGTGGGATGAAGTCGCCGCTGATCGAGAAGTTTGAAAAGGGATACATAGCTGGCGCTAAAGCCGTCAATCCAAAAACGAAAGTACTCGTCGAATATGCAGAGGACTTTGCAGCTCCGGAAAAGGGACGGACGCTCGCAAACGAAATGATGCAGAAAAAGGCAGACGTATTATACGCAGCTGCTGGATTGACGGGAAGCGGTGTCCTGGAGGCAGCGCAAACGAAAGGAAAAAAAGCGATTGGTGTCGATAGCGATCAAACCCCGATCGCACCTGACGCTGTCATGACGTCAATGCTAAAACAAGTTGATCTTGCGATTACGAAAATCGGACAAGGTGTGGCTGCGAAGGGTCTACAGTCCGGACAAGTCGTCCTGGGTGTCAAAGAAGGGGCAATCCAGTTGGCGCCAATCCGAAACACGAACTTTACGGACGGGGAACGAAAAAAATTAGAGCAGCTACAACAAGACGTGCTCGAAGGTAAGGTGACGATCCAATGACGTTACGGAAACGATTTTTACTCTCCACGTTAGTGACGATTTTGAGTGTCGTCATCTTGATGGGATGGACCTTGTTCCAACTGCGTCAAATTCAGTCCTACAACGAAGATTACGGGAAACAACTCGTTGAGATCTCAGAGCTTGAAACGAAGCTCTTATACGAACAGGCAGCATGGAACCGACTGGCAAGCCAACCGTCTGAAAGTCAGGCGGAGCAAGTACAGGCACTTAGTAAAAAGAACGAACAAGCCTTGAATCAGCTACAGAAGACATATTTGATTCCAGCATTTCAAGAAGAGTTGAACCGGGCGGATATGAAATACAAGACGCTCGCTGCGAAACGGACGGAACTGACGGACGCAATGAATCCGATTGAGATTCGTTCCCATGCCGCACGAATCGAAGGTGTCCTCAGTGATCTCTACACGTTACATACGAAAAATGGAGAGTTTTATGATGTCTTACAACGTGAAGCGAAAGACGAGACATTGAATTTGACACGGACCGTATTGATTGCGACATTCATTCTCCTGATTGGTCTTGCGTTATACAACTGGTACTTCGCACGTAGCATCACACGACCGATCAGCCGTGTCGTTCGGACAGCAGAACAGATTTCGGACGGAGACTTATCGCAGGAATTAGTCGTATCCGGTCGAAAAGATGAGATTGGTCGACTCGAGACAGCGGTTGCGCAGATGCAAGGAACATTGCATGAGGTCATCGGAACGATCAGTCGTTCGTCGAATACGATTCGTCAGATGAGTACGGAAGCAACGACAGAGAACGCAAACATCGTTGAAGTTTCTGGCAACATGACCCATGCGATCAATGAAATGGCAAGTGGTACTCAAACGGTGTCGGACGATATCCAGACGACAGTCAGTACGATGTCCGATATGCAACAGCTCTTTGAAGAGAGTGAACAACGCGCGCAAACCGCTTATGCAGAAGGACAGGCGGCCGATCACGTGATGGTTCAAAGTAGTTCCGTCATGGAACAGCAAGCACGGTCACTTCGCGCGTCAACAGAACAAAATCGCGAACTTGGTCAGAAACTGGAAGGTTTCTTAGAACAGACGCAACAAATCGAACAGATGGCGCAACTCGTCGCCGGAGTTTCCGCGCAGACGAATTTATTGTCACTCAATGCGGCCATCGAGGCGGCACGGGCTGGAGAAGCCGGTCGTGGATTTGCCGTCGTGGCAAGTGAAGTTAAAAAGTTAGCGGATGAGACAAATGAGGCGACGCGTTCGATCTTCTCACTCGTTCGTTCGATTCGTCAGGACGGGGCTGTCTTACAAGAAGCACTTGTGCAAGCGGAGCGGGAGCAGACGAATCAGGTCGAGAACTTTACGCACGTCCAGCAAGCTTTTGGTGAGACACGTCAAAAGGTAGCAAGTGTGACGGAAACGCTCGATTACGTGACGAAACAACTCGTACATTCGAAACAGCAAGCCCGCCATGTCGTTGGTCAAGTCAGTACAGTCAGTGGTGTCATGGAAGAACTTGCAGCCGGAAATGAAGAGATCGCTGCTTCGATGCGTGATCAACAGGCCTCGTTCGAACAGATTCATCAATTGATGCAAGAACTCGAATCGACGACGACGTCGCTTGACAGTCAGACACATCAATTCAAAATTTAATGAACACAGCAAAAAGTGCACGCCTTCTTGGGAAGAGAAGGCGTGCACTTTTTCTTGAATCGACTTAGAAGAAGCTTTCTGGATCGAGCTCATTCGTCCGTCCATTCGCATCATACTGGTATCCACCATCGTGGATTTCAAAATGCAAGTGTGGACCAGTCGAGTTACCGGTGCTTCCGAGAACACCGATTTGCTGTCCTTGTTTGACTTGTTGTCCCTGTTTAACGTTTAAGGCATTCATATGGGCATACACGGTCGTATATGTTTTCCCGTCGATATTATGAGAAATATAGACGTGGTTGCCGTAAGGACCACCTGAACTTGCTAAGATGACTGTCCCGCTTGCAGATGCAACGATTGGCGAGTTGAGTGGACCAGCGAAGTCGGTTCCGTTGTGGTACGCATAACCATTACTTCCGCTTGCTGCACCCATTCCTTGCGAAACAGAACCTTGAGCAGGTTTGATGAATTTACCTTTTGCTTTTGAGATGACTTTCGTGCTGGCTTGACTGACTGATGCTGGTGCTGCGGATTGTTTCGCGGCTTTTGCGGCAGCTGCCTTTGCTGCTCGTGCTGCTGCTTTTTCAGCTGCTTCCTGTGCCTTCAGTTGGGCCGATGCCTCTTTCAGGCTGAGGATGTTGGATTCGATTTTTTTCTTTTGCGACGTCAAACGTTTCAACAGTGCTGTGCGTTTTTGTTTTTCTTGTTTTAGTTCACGTTGTTTCTTTTTTAAAACATTACGATCTTCAATCAAGTCTTGGCGTGTCTGCTTCAGTTCTTCTTTCGCAGCTGCCAGTTCCTTTTTGTTTGATTCGTAATCTTTTAACAAAGAAGCATCGCTTTCCGCAATCGTATTGAAGGCATTGAAACGGCTAATCATATCACCGACATCTTTTGCACCGAAGACGGCTTCAAGTAGAGGGGCATTATCGGCTTTAGACTGACGAACCGCCAGACGATCACCGAGCATTTTTTCTTGTTTCTTGATTTTCTTTTGCAACTTCTCAATCTTATCTTCTAATCGAGCAATCTGTTTCGTGTTTTCGTCGATTTTCTTTTGATTCTCGACGACTTGTAATGTCAGCCCGTTAATCTGTTGATCCAGGGCGTAGACTTGTTGCTGTGCTTTAGATAATTGATTATTTTTTTGAGACAACGCCTCGCGTTGCTTCGATTGTTGTTGCTGGTTTTGTTGTTGCTTTTCTTTATATGAACTTGCCGCGTCGACGGGAGTTGTCGTCATGAGCGGACTTGCGAGTAAAGTGAGTGTCATGAGCGATAGCCCGAGTGACTTTCCGAAAGGTCGTTTCATAAACTAAGCGTCATTCCTTTCCCTTGTAAAGTGTTACCTTTCCCACTCTAACAAGAAAATCGGAAAATCCACTTTACAATTCTTTTAAAAAAATACAAGAGAAGCTAGCAGAAAGTATGAAGAATTTATGAAAATAATGATGCGTGAACAGAAGGATAAATAGAAAATGTTGATATGAAGGGAAAAATCATTGTGTAATTGATTGATTTCCGAATGATGTCAGAAGATATATTTTTGTAACATCGTATAAATAGAAGGTTTATTAATGTTTGAAAAAGGTATAAATATAGTTTTTATAAAATGAAAAAGTGCCCCGAAAGGCACTCCATCCGCATCATTCTTCATAAATCATCTTTCGTGTCATCCCACCGTCTAGGATCAATGTTTCGCCCGTCAAGAAGTCGTTATCTGGATGCGTTAGATAAAGAGCTGCACGTGCGACATCACTTGGTTTTCCGACGCGACCAGCTGGATGCTGACTATGGTCTTCAGGTGATAATTCTTGATAGTCACCGGTTTCGATCCAACCCGGAGCAATCGCGTTGACAAGAATTCCGTCTTCCCCGAGTGAGACAGCAAGTGCATGGGTCAGTGCAAAAATGCCACCTTTCGTCGATGCATACGATTCTGTATGCGGTTCCGACATGAAGGCGCGTGTCGAAGCGAGGTTGACGATCCGACCACCACTTTTACTTTGTTTTAAATAGGGTGTAGCCGCCTTGGTCGTTAAAAAGATACTACGCAGGTTCGTATGATGAACCCGATCCCATTCCTCAAGCGATAATTCAAGTAGCGGTTTTCGGATCATGATACCGGCATTATTAATGACAATATCGATGCGACCAGTATGTTCAATCGCTTTCTCAATCAACAGTTGAACGTCTTTTTCGTGTTGGATATCGAGGTGATAGAAGTAAGCCGTCCCTCCATCTTCTTCGATTTGTTGGACCAGTTCGTCTCCTGTCATCTGATCGATGTCAGCAAGAACGACATTTGCGCCATGCGCAGCGTAGGTGCGGGCGAGTTCTGCACCAATTCCATTCGCGGCTCCCGTAATGATGACGGTTTGATTAACATGATTCATAAAAATCATCCTTTCTGTAACGCTTCTCTCCCTTTTTTACCGTTCCATCATATCCTGAAACCTGACAGGATTATCATCCGTAGGAACAGGGAAATAGAAAAGCGTTGAAGTTACTTTAGAATGGGGGAAAATAGGAATGAAATTCTCGAATCAACAATTAGAAAAACAACAAAATCAATATGCCGAAGATGCAAAAGATTATATCGATCGCCCGAAAAAGACGAACTCGCTGTTACAACGAGCAACTGCAAAGGTAAACGGTAACTCTCGTTTGTCCGTCGTCTTCTCACCGTTGACGTTGTTCGTCGATATGATTCGCGCGTATCAGTCAGGTGAATATCGCAACATTCGTCGTACAACGATCTTAAAAGTAATCGGCGCGTTGATTTACCTCGTGTCACCGATTGACCTCGTACCTGATTTTGTACTCGGATTCGGTTTCGCAGACGATATCGCGGTCATCCTCTTCGTCACGAAAACAGTCTTCGAAGAATTGACACGTTTCAGCGACTGGCAGGATGAACAACAAAAGCGTCGTACACAACCAGTACAAAGTGAGGACGCGTATTAATTAAATTAGATGATCCGAGCGACTTCACACCAGAAGTCGCTCTTCTTTGTCCACAAAGAGCCGTTTCCTGTACGCCTTCTTGAAATTTCGATACACTAGAAATAGTTGGTAAAGAGAGAGGAGGGACGAAGATGGGACATCACTGGATGGAATCATACGGTTATATTGGAATCATGATGACGCTCATGTTTCCATTCATACCGAGCGAAGTACCGCTCGCGTATGCCGGATATCTCGTGCATACCGCACAGGCGAATCTTTTATTCATGTTGTTCCTCGCTGTAGTGAGCTTCGTCATTAGTCAGAACCTCTTCTTTACGATTGGTCAGTTCGGGAGTGAACGGTTATTGAATCGTTTGTTCAAATGGTTTCGGATTTCGGAAACAAAAATGCTTCAGTTTCAGACACAAATGGAGACGAAGGGACGCTATATCCTTCTTCTGTCTCCAATGTGGCGGATCGGATTTGCAATTGGTGCCGGTCTGACTGGTGTTTCACGCTGGACGTTTACCGTCGTGACGACGATTTCCTTTTTCCTTTGGTCAGCGATCTTCATTTGGGGCGGGAAAGCCGTCGGGCATGAATGGCGAAAATTGCACCATCTCAATCATCCAATCGTTTGGATTGGTTTAGGTGTGTTGATTACGGTTGGCTACTTGATTCAAAAAAAGAAAAAAGCAAAAAAAGAGATCTAAAAGGAGTGGGAACATGGCAATTATCTTATTCGATATTGACGGTACATTGATCGATTCAACGGAACAGATGACAGAAGCAATCCATCGGGCGATGGAGGACATGCCGCATCTTCCAAAACCTTCTCAAGCAAGTGTACAAGCAAGCTATGGTTTAGCAGGAAGTGCCTTTTGGCGTAAGGCGATTCCGGAAGCCTCAGAAGAGGATATTCGGTTGATTCGTAAAAAAAGACATGGTCATCTAGAAGTGACGATGGCAGAACAGAACGTCTTGTTCGACGGAATTCGATCTTTATTAGAAGCGCTAGTGTCTGCGGGACATACCATTTCAACTGCGAGTAATTGTGGCAACCACTATCTAAACCTTGTGCTGGATAGCCAAGACATTCGTTCGTTCTTCACGAGTCCGAAATGCTTGGAATCCGTCAACGGGAAAGAAAAGGCGGATATCTTGCGAGCGCACCGTGAGGAGTTTGGGGAAGAGTCCTACTGGATGATCGGGGATCGGTCTTCCGATGTTGAAGCGGCCCGTAAGGAAAAGATGCCGGTCGTCTTATGCCAGTACGGTTTTGGAACACAATCCGAGTGGGATTCGGCGGATCATGTCATCGAAACACCGCTTGACTTACTATCAGTAATCAAATAAATGTACTAAAAAGCCAAGCTCGATCCGTCTATTTTTTAGACGGTCGGCTTGGCTTTTTTTGTGCTAAAAGAGCGATTACGATGAACTTACTCGAAATCCAGTCGGTATGGCTCTGCACTCATCCATGGACGGAATCTTCGGAAGAGTAGGTGGAACAATAGACAAAGTATGACCGGTAAGACGATGAATAATCCCAAAACGAATGTCATGTTAAACACTGTCCAGCCTCCTGACATCAGATGTAACGCATTGATCGGACCGATTAATCCAGACATTCCGAAACCGGCACTGAACGGTGTACCTTGGACGCCGAGCATTCCTGCTAGTGCGCCAAGGATAGCAGCACTACACATGACAGGAAGAATCATCAAGGGATTACGGATGAAGTTCGCCATCTGGATTTTAGGAGAACCAAGAAAGTGAGCAATCGACGTTCCGCGCGAATTGGCCTGCCATCCGGCAATTGCAAGACCGAATCCGGCGGCACAGACGCCTAGATTTGCAGCTCCGGCGGCAACACCCGACAAACTGATGGCTGTAGCAATACCGACCGTTGAAAGCGGAGAGACGATCAGTACGGAAAAAGTAATCGCAATCAGAATACCCATTAAGACAGGTTGAAGTGCTGTAAAGTCTGAGATGACATGTCCGATCGCTGTCGTGATCCGTGTCACGAACGGATACGTCAATACACCAATCCCACCGGCACCGACAATCAAAATCGTTGGCATGACAAGCACCGTATACGTCTTGAAACGTTCACCGATCAATAAGACGATTGCCGTCGCAACAGCTGCCGTCAGTCCGGCATTGATGACGTCACCCGTACCGACGAAGACGAACGTCGCATCTGCACGAGTCGCAACACCTGAGCCAACGACCGTCGCGAGTCCAATCGAGGTGGTGGCAATCGGTGTCACTTTAAATTGCATGGCTACGGCAACACCAATCACCATCGGCAAAAGGCGCATCGCGAGTGTGGTGGCATCTAAAACATGTTGGGCTCCGGACGCATATGGCAACAATGCCTTAGCGAGTTCACCGAGTAGTGCTCCTGGAATAAGGGCAACGAGAATTCCGATACTGAGTCCGTTTAAAACATGAACGGCAAATTGACGTGGCTGACGCAAAATAGATGAATCCATACAAGTCCTCTCCTTATGTAACGCTTTTGTGCATAACAGTATAAAAGTTATGAATTGTGTTTTATCTTACGGTAAGAACAGAAGGACGTCAAGGAAAAGTTAGAAAATTCCAAACAAGCAAAGGATTCGTCTTTCAGAAACGGAATTGTTACAGTGAAGAAGTATATTGAATGAGGAGGTCATGAATCATGTCAGAACAACGTATCGTATTAGCAGCACGACCAGACGGAAAACCAACAGGGGAAACATTCCGCTATGAATCATTTGAGTTAGCAGAGCTGAAGGAAGGACAAGTCGCATTAGAGTCACTCTATATCTCGGTCGATCCATACATGCGGGGTCGTATGAACGATGCACGTTCTTATTCGCAACCATTTGAGATTGATGAACCGATTCACGGAGGTGTCGTAGCACGTGTCATCGAGTCTAAAAGTGAAGGTCTCAAGTCAGGTGATGTCGTTGTCGGGATGCTCGATTGGGCAACAAAAGCAGTCGTCGATGCGAAAACCGTTCGTAAAATCGATGAGCAGATTGCACCGATTTCAACAGCACTCGGTGTTCTCGGAATGACAGGGATGACAGCGTATTTCGGATTGCTTGATATCGGGAATCCACAACCAGGGGAAACGGTCGTCGTATCGGCAGCAGCGGGGGCTGTTGGATCGATCGTTGGTCAAATCGCTAAAATCAAAGGCGCACGTGTCGTCGGAATCGCAGGAAGTGACGAAAAGCTACAACACTTAAAAGCAGATCTTGGTTTTGATGAAGTCATCAATTATAAAACGGAAGACATCCGGGAAGCGTTAGACCGGACATGTCCAGACGGCATCGATGTCTACTTTGAAAACGTCGGTGGGGAAATCGGTGATGCAGTCCTGGATCGACTCAATCCATTCGCACGGGTACCAGTCTGCGGTGCCATTTCCGGTTATAACGCACAACAGGACATTGGTCCACGTGTTCAATCGAAATTAATCATCGCGCGTGCGCGCATGCAAGGTTTCTTAGTGGGCGATTATGGCAAACGATTCAAGGAAGCGGCTGAGCAGCTCGGTCAATGGGTTAGTGAAGGGAAGTTACAATACGAAGAGACGATCTTTGAAGGATTCGATCGTGTACCAGATGCTTTCCTCGGATTGTTTGATGGGTCGAACACGGGGAAACTATTAGTAAAAGTGAAGTAAACATGCCAAAAGAGGTTGCGGAATCATTTCCGCAACCTCTTTTTCTATGGCGTAAGATTCATGAATCTTTTCGATCGCGCTCGAGCTCTTCAGGATCAGGATCCGGATGTTGTGTCTCCGCAGGCTTGATGCCGGGATCGGATGTCTCAGCTGGATCAGGATCCGGGTGAAGACCAACGTCTGCCTTTTCATCTGGTAAATCTGCCTTTTCATCTGGTAAATCATGATTTTTTTCGTTTAACATGTCCAGTCATCTCCTTTTATCAGTACGTAGTAATGTTTCCCCGTTTTTTAAATACAAAACAATCAGGGTGCATAGGATTCGTTTTTGAAAACATGTGAATGACTTCCACGGACAAGAAAGCGAAAGTGGTCGATTTCCTAGGAAATACAGGTTGACTGAAATGGAATGTAAGGAAAATCCAAAAAAGCTTCATGAAGTCTTTACAAAAACCTTGCAAGTCCTTCAAGTAGACTTTGAATTGCTTCCGTAGACTAAGAAAGAGTTGAAAAGAGGAAGGGTGTTTACGTGTGAGTGATCAAAAATGGAAACGACAAATCATGCAACAACTGAACTGGGTCCGCGAAGAGAAAAAACGGCTGACGAGCGCGACGACAGCAAGTAAAGAGGCACTCGAAAAACTCCGTCAGTTAGAGGTCTTGCGACTGCCGACGGTTCGAACTTCTAATAACACGACGACACGTTACCGACAAAATAGCCAAGCATCACTGCTGAACCAATTGGATGTATCGGAGATTCCGGTCCGGACGACGACGCGTTACTATGAAAAGCGACCAATCGAGATGGCGATTGTTTGCTCGGAATTCATGTACGCCTATTATGAAGATGCCGTCCACCTTCATTACGTCAATACGCATACATTTGAAGAAGTTTTCGAGCGCGAGATTGATCTCTTTTTAGTCGTCTCTTCATGGAAGGGATTACGAGGAGACGATTGGAAAGGTGTCGCCACACCGAATTCAAAAAAACGCCAACGGTTGCTTTCGATGATGCAGGAAGTCAAAGCTAAAGGAATTCCAGTCGTCTTTCAATCGACGGAAGATCCGAGCAACCATGAACGGTTTCAAGACGTGGCTCAAGCTGCCGATTATGTCCTGACTTCAGATGAGGCGATGATTCCTGAATACCGCGTCTTATGTGGACATGACCGGATCATGGCGATGCCGTTTGGTGTCAATCCATTGATTCACAATCCGATTGGAGCAACGCGTAGCCGAAAGAAGGGCGTTTTATTTGCCGGTAGCTGGATGGCGAAATATCCGGAGCGTGTCAAAGACACGGAGATGTTGTTTGATGGGGTGATGCAATCCTCGCACGAACTCGATATCGTGGACCGGAATTATCATCTCGATTTACCAGCCTATCAGTTTCCGGAACGCTATCAATCACGGGTCGCACCAGCGATTCCTTATGATGCCTTACAACAAGTCAGTAAATGTTATGACTGGGTCTTGAACCTGAATAGCATCAAATACAGCAAAACGATGTGTGCCCGTCGCATCTATGAATCACAAGCACTCGGGAATTTAATCCTGTCGAATTACAGTATCGCCGTCAACAACGAGTTTCCGAACATCTTCACCGTGCATGACGCACAGGAGGCGACAGCGATCGTGGAACGTACGTCGCAAGAAGAGATCGAGCGGTTACGAGCAGAAGGGCTTCGTGCCGTCATGACGGAACATACAGTCTTCGAACGGATGGATCAGATTCTAGCGTTCATTGGACGAGTACCTGAGACACGGAAACATCGCTTATTGATCGTCGTTGCCCAAGATGGAGAAGCCATCCGTGACGTGATCAATCGACAAAGTCTCACACCGGACGAAATCGTCTCAGCGGATGCGCTGACGGAGCAAACATACAATCAAGCCGATCTCGTGGCTTGGATGGATGGAAAGGAATCTTACGGCGAATATTATCTTGAGGACCTCGTGAATGGTTTTAAATACAGTGATGCGATCATCGTCCGAAAAGGAAGCGAGCATCCGTATCATCTACAAGAGATGAGCGGTAGCCGGAACGGCGCGATCGTCTGGCGGTCAGCTATCGGATATGACATGTTCCAGGCAGATGAACTGAACGGAAAAACGCTGTTGCTCGATCAATTTGAGTGGAACGAGCAGGCAGTAGCTCCGACGAATCAGATTCCGCAACTGTCGGTCGTCGTTCCAATCTATAACAATGGAAAACACCTCACGTATAAATGTTTCGCCAGCCTTACACGGATGGATCGATTCATGGAGTCGGAGATTTTACTCGTAGATGATGGATCAACGGATGTTGCGACACGTCAAGCGGTAGAGCGTCTCGCACGACGCCACGGAAATGTCAGAACCTATTTCTTCGAGACAGGCGGAAGCGGTAGTGCTTCACGTCCGCGCAACAAAGGTGTCGAGATGGCGCGGGCTGACTACGTGACGTTCCTTGATCCGGATAACGAGGTGCTCAGTGATCGCTATGCCTTTTTGCTTCAGGAACTAGAAAAAGATCCATCACTTGATTTTGTGGCAGGGCACATGAAAAAGCTTGCCGAGAAGACGAGCATCATCGCCTTACCGACGATTCGTAAACAGGGACGAACCGTTTGTGAGGATCCGAAAGCTTTTCTATTGAAACATCGGTTTGCGGTACAAAGCATTCAAGCACTCGTCGTCCGTCGTACCTTCTTGCTTGAACATCAATTGGAACAGGTCGTCGGTGCGGTCGGTCAGGACTCCTTGTTCTTCCAAGAATTGATGCTTCGCGCGAACCGTGTCTTACTCGTCAATCGAGTTATCCACTATTACTATGCAGCCGTTGCAGGATCAACCGTGAATGCATTGACGGTGAAGTTCTTCGAACGAAGTGTCGTCCGAGAGCGGGCACGCGCTGAGAAATTCGCTCGTTATGGAGTGCTAGAGGAATACAAGGAAACTCGATTCGAACATTTCTTTGAGCATTGGTATCTTGTCAAGTTACGCTACTGCAGTGATAAGGATTTCGCACCGAGTGTCGCATTGTTACGTACGATCATCAGTTTCTATGAACCGATCACGTTGACGAACCCGTTGATTCGTCGATTCATGGAGCTTGCAGATCGCCAGGAGACGGATCGAATTCAACATCTATTACTCGAGGAGGTGCAGAAATGACGGCATCGATGAAAACTGCACGACCAAAAGATCAAATCCGGGCTGCCTACTACGATCAGTTAGGCGGTGGATTCGGTAAAAAAGTCCGCGCACGTGTGCACTGGATTGTTCGACAAGCAAAAGGGGAGCACATTTTAGATATCGGTTGTTCAGGTGGAGTCGTCCCGATTTTGCTCGGACGCGAAGGGAAACATGTCGTCGGGATCGATGTATTACCGGAAGCGATCATCGAGGCCAAACAAGCGTTACTGGAAGAACCGGTATCCGTAAAAGAAAAGGTGGAATTACATGAAGCGAATGTCATGACGTACACACCTGACATTCAATTCGATACAGTCTTGATGACGGAAGTACTGGAACATATCGGAGAGCCGGAGCGCTTTATCGCCCGTGCCGTCTCCTTCATCGCACCAGAAGGACGACTCGTCATCACAGTCCCATTTGGAGTGAACGATTATGCGGATCACAAACGGACGTATTATTTAAACCGACTGCTTGAACAGTTAACACCCTTCGGTAAAATCGAGACAGTCGAGCGGATTGATAAGTGGCTAGGGATCACGATTCAAGTCTATCCGGAACCTCGAGAGGGTCGAGCGATTTTACCAGCGGAAGTCGAATGGCTAGAAGACGCTTTTGAAGAGGTGGAGCGATTGCATCTCGCAACGATCATTGATTTAAAGCGCAAGCAACAGACTCTAGAACGAAAAGTTCAGCGGTTAGGGGAACAAGCAGATGTAGTAGAGCAGGCACAAGCAGAATCGTTACGTCATGAACAGCAATTACAGGAACAGCGTGAACAATACAAGATGCTCGAAGAACAATATGCCGCACTGCTTGATCGGTTCGAAGGGGCATTGGTGACAAATCTGGAATTGCTGGAGGCGAATGCATCATGGAAATCAAAATACCGCTCACTCGCGCGATCAAAGCTCGGAAAAATCGTCGTCCGCTACTGGAAGTTCCGACGTCAACTCAAGCAGCGCCGGAGTCGTCGATGAACGTCTTGATGATTTGTCAAAATTTCTATCCGGAAATCGGGAGTGCGGCAAACCGAATGAAGAATATCTTCAAGCGGATGGAACAAGCGGGAAGTGACGTCCATGTGCTGACGTCAGAACCGCTCTATCCGACGGCAGAACTTTATACGGATTCAATGTTCTGGGATGAGCCGAGCTTGGATACGGCACATGTAACCCGTATCCAACCACGTGACGTCCGGGCGACGAACAATTTATGGCGGCGCCTTCGCTTGTTCGTGGAACAATTCGTGCTCGCCGTAAAAGAGGTGCGACATGACCCGAAATCCTACGCCTACATCTATGCGACGACACCATCCATCTTCATGGGACTCGTCGGGGTCGTCGCGAAACATGTCAAAAAGGCGCCATTGATTCTCGATGTACGCGATTTATGGCCGGAGTCGCTGATTGGCGTCGGCATCACGAATTCGCGTTTGTTATTGACTCCGCTCTACTGGCTTGAAAAGTGGATGTACCGTCAGGCAGATCAATTGGTCATTAATAGTGAAGGGTTTCGATCGTACATTGAAGGGCGTGGTGTCGCACCGGAAAAAATTCATTACATTCCGAACTCGATCGAGGAAAACGAGTGGTTAATCAAACGGCGAAAAGTGTCGGAACAAGTACGTGTCGTATATACGGGGAATATCGGACTCGCGCAAGATGTGTTTTTGTTGCTTGACGTCGCACAGGAACTTCAACAAGAGCAGGATATCTGCTTTCAAGTCGTCGGTTACGGTTATCACAAGCAAACGTTCGAACGACTCGTCAAGGAACGTGGATTGACGAACATCGAGTTTCTTGACGCGATGCCGCGTTGGGATGCGTTGAAACAACTGGCAAAGAGTGACATCGCCTTTGCGACACTCGTCGAAAGTACAGCATTCGATACGGTGACACCCGGTAAAATAATTGACTACATGGCGATGGGGTGTGCCATCGTCGGAGCGGTATCCGGACACGCAGCGCATGTCATTGAAGAGGCAGGAGCTGGTTATGTGTCTGTCCAGCGGAAAAAAGAGGAGATCGTCAATCATATTCTCGAGTTATCACGAAATCCAGAGAAACGTGCAGCGATGGGACGCGCAGGTGTGGCATACGTCCAACACCATTTTGATTGGGAACAAAATGAACAGCGCTTGTTCGAAGCCATCGAACGAACACAGGCGCGAAAGGCGGTCGCAGAATGAAGCGCATTGGAATGTTTGTTTGGAATCCCTTTACGAATGACGCCCGAGTCTTACGTGAATGTACGGCACTCGTCGAAGCAGGGCACCGCGTGGACCTATACTGTCTCAATGACGGCACACTTCCAGAAGTCGAATACCCGATGTCAGGGTTTCGCGTCATTCGAATCGACCGGACGCCACCTTTTGCGAGGTGGCTCCCGTTCTTTCGCAAACGGAAAAAACGGACCCTTGTCATCGGCGTGATGGGTGCGCTTCTTGCGCCATGGCTGATTCCCGTGATACTCGTGCTCTTTTTACTCACGCGAAGTCGGTTCATCCGTTACGCCCTGTACAACAGTTTCGGCATTCTGCGTATGACACGTGCTGCTAGGAAGCATGATTATGACGTCATGCATGCGAACGATGTCAATACGTTACCACAAGCGATTGGGGCGGCGCGTGGGACGAAAATCGTCTATGATTCGCATGAAGTCCAGACCGATCGGACAGGATACGGAAGCATGCAAGGGAAATTAGAACGCTGGTTGCTTCGATTCGTCGACCAGACGATCGTTGAAAATGATACGCGTGCGGATTACCACCAAAAGTTATACGGAACACGACCGTCTGTCTTGCACAATTATCCGTTTTACGAACCGATTGTTCCGCAACCGCGACCGTTACGCGAAGAGTTAGCACTCGCTCAAGATGAGCCGATTTTGTTGTATCAAGGCGGAATCCAAGAAGGACGCGGACTAGAGCGACTCATTGAAGCGATGCCGTTCATCGATCGAGGAACATTGATTTTCGTCGGGGACGGAAAATTAAAAGGAAAACTGATGCAACTGGCTGCCCAATCATCGGAAAAGTCTCGCATTCGCTTCATTGAGAAGGTTCCGCTTGCTGAACTACCAAGTTACACGGTAGCGGCAACGGTCGGCTTTCAAGTCCTCCAGAACGTCTGTTTCAATCATTATTCTGCTTCTTCGAACAAACTATTCGAATACATGGCGGCGTTGATTCCTGTCATCGCAGCTGACTTACCAGAAATCCGTCGTGTCGTCGAAACAGAAAGAGTTGGATTAATCGTCGATGTCGAATCGCCGCAGAGTATTGCTACAGCAGTCAACCGTCTAGTGAAGGATGAGAGCTTGCGACGGGCGATGCAGGAGCGAGCAAGCGTAGCAAGGACACAATACAACTGGGAGCAAGAAAAAGGTCGACTTCTTGCTGTCTATGATTCGATTTTCATGGAATCTGACGCAAAATAAGAGAAATAGTCAACGACTCGAAGGGAAATCCACGTGCAATGAAGGCGGATTCCTGACGAGTCGTTTTGTTTCATTCAAATAGACACGAAGGATTCGCGAAAGCTTCATAAGATTTACAAAAACAATAGAAAACGCTAGAAATGTAAGGTCTGTGAAGAATGGTTTAAGAGATGGTTAGAAGCATTGGAAAGCAAAGGAAATGTCGTTATGGTCTAGTTACAGCCAAGCCACAGACCGTTCGTTGGCTAGTATGACTAACTCGATGGAGGAATGACAAAATGAAACTTTGCACAATCGGACTAGGATATATTGGATTACCTTCTTCTGCGATGTTCGCGGATCATGGCACGGAAGTCGTAGGTGTCGACATCGATCCACAAATCGTCAATCTTCTGAACACGGGAACGATTCATATTGAAGAACCAGGACTCGAGGATGTCATCAAACGGGTCGTCGCGAACGGAAAATTCCGAGCGACACTTACGCCAGAACGAGCAGATGTCTTTTTAATCGCCGTTCCAACTCCTAACTTAAACGATACGTATAAATCGTGTGATTTGAAATATGTCATTTCAGCGGTTAATAACATGCTGCCATTCCTTGAAAAAGGAAATGTCGTCATCGTCGAATCGACGATTGCGCCACGTACGATGGATGATCATGTCCGTCCATTGATTGAAGAAGCCGGATTTACGATCGGTGAGGACATTTATGTCGTCCATTGTCCCGAGCGTGTCTTGCCAGGACAAATCTTACATGAACTTATCCATAATAACCGAATCGTCGGTGGATTGACGCCAGCGTGTGCGGAGGCAGGGGCTGCCGTCTACGAAACATTCGTTCAAGGTGAAATCGTCCGGACTGATGCGAAGACAGCCGAAATGTCGAAGTTGATGGAGAATACGTTCCGCGATGTCAACATTGCTCTCGCAAATGAATTGACGCAAGTATGTCATCAGCTAGAGATCAACGTCTTAGATGTGATCGAGATGGCGAACATGCACCCACGGGTGAACTTGCATCATCCGGGACCGGGCGTTGGTGGTCACTGTCTCGCAGTCGACCCGTACTTCATCGTCGCAAAAGCCCCATCGCTTGCACGCATCATTCATACGGCACGACAAACGAACGTTCAGATGCCACAATTCGTTGCCGAACAAGCAGCGCGTCTCGTCGGTTCGCGTGTCCGTCCGAAAATCGCTGTCTTTGGTGTCACGTATAAAGGAAACGTCGACGACATGCGCGAGAGTCCAGCTGTCGAAGTCATTGAACAATTGCTCGACCGTGGACTTGACGTTGCTGTCTGTGATCCACACGTCGAACGCTCGATTTCGACACGTTTCGAACTCGTCGATGAGCTGGAAGCGATTCAAGGCGCTGATCTAGCACTCGTCTTAGTCGATCATGATGAATTCAAACAATTCGATTCACGTCGTCTCGCAAACTACATGCGGACGCCGTTACTCTTCGATACGAAAGGGATCGTCAATGAGCTCGACGTTGTCAAAGTCCTGAACTTCGGTAATTTGCATACGTACCGCGTGACGGAAGTGGATGCGAAAGCGATATGAACGCGTTACGAACGATTGGGGGAGAGTTGAAGGATCATCTATATCTGATCTTTCGGCTCTCGCTTTATGAAACAAAGAGTCAATATAGCATGCAATACCTTGGTTGGTTTTGGGAGATCATGACGCCGCTTCTCCAAATCGGTGTCTACTGGGTCGTATTCGGCTTCGGGATTCGTGGTGGGCATCCAGTCGATGGAATTCCGTTCGTCTTTTGGCTCGTCAGCGGATTGATTGCTTGGTTCTTTATCAGCAGTACGATTCCAAGTGGTTCCCGGTCGATTTATGGTCGAGTCGCGCTCGTCTCAAAGATGCATTTTCCATTGAGTACGATTCCAGCGTACGTCATCTTGGCGCAATTCTATCGCCACTTAGCGATGATTGCCTTAACGATCATTTTAGGATGTGCCTTCGGTTACTTTCCGGGATGGCATACGCTTGAACTCTTGTATATCGTACCGGCGGGTGTCGTGTTCCTCTATGCGGTCTCCTTATTGTTGTCCGCGCTTGCAACGATGATTCGAGACGTGCAAAACATGGTGACATCTGCCATTCGGATGTTGATGTATTTAACGCCAATCATGTGGATTCCGCCAGATCACTCGTTATTCAAGATGTTGTTGATGCTAAACCCACTCGTTTATTTGATTGAGGGGTATCGCTCAGCACTCATCGGAACGGGCTATCTGCTCGATCATATGTGGTATGGCGTGTACTTCTGGTGTATGACGCTCGCAATCTTACTTGTTGGAGCATCGATTCACATTCGATTCCGACGCTATTTCATCGATTACGTATAGGAGGGAGAACGATGGGTCATGTCGTGTTTGAGAATGTATCGAAACGGTACATGCTCTATGCCCGACCGATCGACAAGCTAAAAGAAGTGTTGTTCGGTAAGGTGAATGGAAAATCGTTTTATGCTCTGAAGAACGTCTCCTTTTCTGTGGAAGAGGGAGAAATCGTCGGTGTCGTTGGCATTAACGGAAGTGGGAAATCGACACTATCGCATCTGCTTGCTAACGTGACACCACCGACGTACGGTCGGGTCACGTTGGGTGGGAAGTCAGCCTTGATTGCCATCTCTAGTGGATTGAATAGTCAACTGACAGGGCGAGATAACATTGAATTAAAAGGGCTGATGATGGGCTTGACGAAACGCCAAATCGAGACGATTACTCCAGAAATTTTAGAGTTCGCTGATATTGGGGAGTTCATCGATCAGCCAGTCAAGACATACTCGAGCGGCATGCGAGCTCGGATTGGTTTTGCCATCTCGATTCATATTAATCCAGATATCTTGATCATCGACGAAGCGCTCTCAGTCGGAGACCAAACGTTTACTGAAAAGTGTCTCGATAAGATGCGTGAATTCCGCGATCAAGGGAAAACGATTTTTTTCGTCAGTCATTCGCTCAGTCAGGTAAAGAGTTTCTGTACAAAAATCCTTTGGTTGGAATACGGGGAAGTACGTCTATTTGGTCCGACGAACGAAACGTTGGCTGAATACAATAAATATCTATATTGGTACAAACAGTTATCAAAAAAGCAAGCCTCCCATTACGTAGCTAAGAAACGAACGGAACGGATCGGTTCCGTGGATCAACAGATGATGGGCGAGACGATTGAACGATCGTCATGAAATGAGATAGGGGATGAAGTAAATGAAACGTGTCATGCTTGTATTCGGAACACGACCAGAGGCGATCAAAATGGCGCCGGTCGTCAAAGCACTTGAAAATCGTCAGGACGTCGAACCAATCGTCGTCGTTACAGCACAACACCGAGAAATGCTCGATCAGGTCCTTGAACTATTCGAAATCACTCCGGACCATGACTTGGATTTGATGCGTCCGCGTCAGACGTTAGAGGAAATGACAGCGCGTATCCTAAACGCGATGCGTCGTGTCCTCGAAAAGGAACAGCCGGATCTCGTCCTTGTCCATGGGGATACGACGACGACGTTCGCTGCTTCTTTAGCGGCGTTCTATCAACAGATTCCAGTCGGTCATGTGGAAGCAGGACTACGGACATATGAAAAGTATGCGCCGTTCCCAGAAGAGATGAATCGTCAATTGACAGGTGTGCTGGCGGATTATCATTTTGCACCGACTGAACAGGCTGCCATGAACTTACGTGCTGAGAACAAGCAGACACCGATCATCGTAACCGGCAATACGGTCATCGATGCGTTGAAGACGACTGTATCATCGACATATACGCATCCTGTCCTAACACGCCTCGAGAAGTCGGGACGAAAACTTGTCTTGCTGACCGTTCATCGCCGTGAGAATCATTTACAACTGGCAACGATTTTTGATGCGATTGAACGGTTAGCAAATGATCATCCGGAAATCGAAATCGTCTATCCGGTTCATCCGAATCCGGTCGTACTAGAAGCGGCAGCTCGCCTGAAACATCATCCGCGGATTCAATTGATCGAACCACTTGATGTCTTTGATTTCCATAACCTTGCAGCGCGCGCTTCCTTCATCCTGACAGATTCAGGCGGGATTCAAGAAGAAGCACCTTCACTCGGTGTTCCCGTTCTTGTCTTACGGGAGACGACGGAACGACCTGAAGGCGTCGAAGCAGGAACCTTGAAACTGGTTGGTACGAATCCAGAGCGCATCTATGCGATGAGCCATCAATTATTGACGGACGAAGTGTTCTATCAATCGATGGCACAAGCGGCGAATCCTTATGGCGATGGACAGGCAGCAGAGCGAATCGTCGATGCGATCATGAGTGAGGTACCCGTATGAGTCAACGTATTCCTCCAGCGATTTATCAATTCTTTCCATTCGGAACGCAGGAAAAAATTTTGCTTGAGGATGCTACAGATGGTGTCTATTTTGATTTTCAAGAAGCGACGGCAGACGACAAATTGTACATTCAGTTGTTTGATCAAGGATTTCAACATCCGCCTTCAAAGTTATACCGAACAGACGCCACGATTACAGGAGATCTCATCGAGGTGACCTGTCATTTCGAAGTCGATGCACCGTGTGTCGTTCAGTTATTCAAGATGCAGTATGGACAGAAGAAACGGATGGGGTCGGAAACGGAAACCGTCACACTGATGAATGAAACAGTCGTTCAGGTACAGATGAAACGAGTACCAGGAGCGAAGTATTTCAAAGTGGCATGGAAGTTCTTGCAAGAGGGGAGCTTCCGGGTCCATCTCCGGGACATTCAGATTGTGCAGCATGTCACGGCAGGGGAGGAAGCGACGTATGCTATTTAGTTCGACGATATTCTTATTTCTGTTCTTACCGACTGTCTTGATCGTCTATTACCTACTACCACGTAGCTTCCGAAATGGTTGGCTGCTAGTGACGAGTCTATTCTTTTATGCATTCGGGGAACCACGCTTTGCACTGCTGATGTTACTGAGCGTTACGATCAACTATTTCTTCGCCTTGTTCGTCGATCTGTATCGACAGCGAATCGGCGTCAAATGGATCATGTTTAGTATGATTGCAGTCAATTTAGGATTACTCGGCTGGTTCAAGTACAGCGGATTTTTCGTTCGTTCGGTCAACGAGACATTCGGATTAGGATGGTTCGTACCAGAAGTCGTCTTGCCACTCGGTATCTCGTTCTATACGTTTCATGCGATGAGTTATGTCATCGACATCTATAAAGGGAAGGAAGCGGTGCAAAAGAATCCGCTTGACCTCGCCCTTTATATCGCGTTCTTCCCCCAACTCGTCGCGGGTCCGATCGTTCGTTATAACACGATTGCGAGTCAAATCGAATCACGAGAAGAGACAGTTTCCGATTTTGCCCGAGGGGTTCGTCGGTTTACGATCGGCTTAGCTAAAAAACTGATTCTTGCCAATGGATGTGGTCAGGTCGCGGATGCCATCTTCAATATGAAAGATCTCTCGATGGGGCTTGCTTGGATTGGCATTATCGCCTACGCCTTACAAATCTATTTCGATTTTTCAGGATATAGTGATATGGCGATTGGACTAGCTTTGATGTTTGGATTTCATTTTCTTGAGAATTTTAACTATCCCTACATTTCAAAGTCCGTTTCTGAATTTTGGCGTCGTTGGCATATTTCGCTCGGATCGTGGTTCCGGGATTATGTCTACATCCCGCTTGGTGGAAATCGTGTCTCACCGTGGTTACAGTATCGCAACTTAGCAATTGTCTGGATGCTGACGGGTCTTTGGCATGGTGCTAGTTGGACGTTCGTCGCGTGGGGAGCGTATTACGGAATCTGGATCATGCTCGAGAAAGCATTTCTCGGGAAATGGTTGGAGAAAACGCCAGTCTTCTCGACCGTTTGGACACTCGTACTCGTGTTGGTCGGTTGGGTATTCTTCCGTTCCGAGACGTTCCCGGAAGCCGTTACGTACATTCAAGCGATGTTCGTACCAGATGTGATCTGGGATGAACGCGCGAGCTACCAGCTTGTCCAAAATGGTGTTCTACTGCTTGTCGCGTGCATCGCAGCGACACCGATTCCGAAAATCATCGGAGAGCGATTAGTTGTGTCACTCGGAAGAATTGGTACGACGATGCAGTATGGATATGCGATGTTGCTACTATTTTTGGCGACATCAGCACTTGTTGCAAGTACGTTTAATCCATTCATCTATTTCCGCTTCTAAAAAGGAGGTCTACTGATGGCACAGCCACTTGAAACAGAAAATAAGCAGGGACAAAAACGGACGACTTCTTTTGAACGGATCATGATGTGGGTGACGACGATCAGTTTTTTACTCATCTTGTTAACGATTGGTATTGGTACGATCGTCCGAGAAGACCGTGTGCGTTCTCAGCTAGAAAATCGTACACTCGCACAATCGGTCGATCCGACGATCGAAGGAATCGCGACTGGAAAAGACATGCTGAAGATGGAGACGTATTTCACGGACCAACTACTTTTGCGAGGGACGTTCGTTGAGATGCAGGCGCTACTATCGAAGGATGTCTTCAGACAGCCTTTTCGTAATGGAATCTATACAGCTAAAAATGGCTATATGATCGAACCGAGTGCCTCGACTCAAGTCCAGATTCCAAACGCGTTTCAGCAATTCGTGCAAGAAGTCGATCGACCCGTCTATATGGCGCTAGCTCCATCGAAGACGGTCATTGCTGAACGCGATCAGTTGATCCCATCGTATGTTGCTTCGAATGCACGGACACGTTACGCAGGAATGATTCGTGACTTCAAGGCTGCGGGGATGACGAATTTGTCACTTGATCAATTAAAACTAACGGACTACTTCAAGACGGACCATCACTGGAATATCGACGGAGCAGCGTCAGCATATCAGACGATTACGAAGGGGATGGACTTACGACCAGTCATGCCATCAAAAGCAAATCGTAAAGAAGATGAGCATGCCTATTATGGTTCATTAGCGCGAAAGACGACGCTTGCGTATGCGACGTCTGGTGATCAGTTAGCCTATTATGAACCAGCATTTTTCAAAGGAATCAATGTCTGTTACGACGGTGCATGCGATCGCCCAGTCATTGATGAATCCTTCGTTCAGCAAGAGGGAGATTACGTCGATCGGTATGAAGTATTCTTGCGCGGGAATCATGGCATCATGTCGATGAAGGAGCAGACGAAGAATGATCGACCAACGATTCTCGTCTTAAAGGATTCATTCGCGAATCCAGTCTTACCGTTCCTTGCTAAAAGTGCCAATCTCGAAGTCGTCGACGTTCGTTACGTCCCAAAATCATTCGATGTGTCGCAGTTCGCTAAACAAAAACAAGTCGACTCCGTGTTGTTCCTGCATAACTCGAACATTGCTGGATTGATGAAGACGTATGAAAACACACTATGAAGGAGTTCATGACATGAGATCCCGAATGGCGAAAAGAAAACCACGCCTTGTTTGGCGCGTATTGAGTGCGCTCCTACTAGGGTTCGTTCTGATTGCTAGTGCATCAGCTGGTTTAGCTTTTTTAAAAGTGAAGCAAACGGCAGACGCGTTCTTAACACCGTTAGATGGAGAGCAACCTAAGCCACTCGAATCGATGAAGCCGGTTAATGTCTTGTTACTGGGCGTGGATGAACGGAAAAATGATAAGGGACGTGCCGATGCCATCATGCTTCTTTCATTCAATCCAAAAACAAAACAAGCGACTTCCCTGTCCATTCCAAGAGATATGCAGGTAACCGTGCCGTCTGGCGAAAAGACTAAAATTAATCATACCTATGCCTATGGGGGGGTGAAAGAGACAGTCGAAACGGTGGAGCAGACGTTTGAGACCGATATTCCTTATTATGCGAAAATCAACATGGATGGATTGATTGAGTTGGTCGATGCTGTTGGGGGTGTCACGGTCGACAATCCATCTGCCTTTAGTTGGAACGACCGTCGTCTTCAAAAGGAGTATGATAAAGGGAAAATTCATCTGACGGGTCTTGAAGCGAGTGGTTATGCTCGGATGCGAAAGCAAGATCCACTCGGCGATATGGGTCGACAAATTCGTCAGCGTCAAGTGCTAGAAGCAGTCGGAATGAAGCTTGCTGGACCACAGTTGTTGACGCAACTCGAAAAGATCACGGATGTCATGAAAAACAACTTTACGACGAATATCGGACTTGATGTCGCAGCGCAGCTAGCACAGGAGAATCAGCGTGGGTTCGAACAATTGAAGCCGCTGAAAATCGAGGGAGAAGGATATATCGCAAGTGATGGTGTCTGGTATTTCTTTGCATCGGACGAATCAATGGAACAGACGAAGCAGACGATCGCTAAACTTCTCGCACGATCGTAAGTCATAATTAGTATTACCATCAAATAAACAAGGTTGAGCGTCTCTAGCAAATGATTGTGGAGGCGCTTTTTCCTATCTTTCTCTTAAGTAACGCATCATTCTTTTTGAAAAAAGTGCTTGGTTCAAAAGTCTTATTTTCGATCAAATCGATGAAATAGGCTTTGACAGGACTTGTAAACGGATGCAAAATGAAAACGATTACATACCAAAAGGAGATGGCTACCGTATGAAACGCATGAGATTCGTTTGTATCGTTGCGCTAACGTTTGCACTGATATTTAGTGGACTCTCTTTATCCGGTCAAGCACTGGAAAAAGGGAAGTCGACATTAGTCATCATTCACTACAAGGAAGACCCGAATGCCACAAAAGATTGGAATCTATGGTTATGGGCAAATGGGCCGGATTATTTTCCGAATAAAGCCCACGCTTTTAACGGTGAGGATGCTTACGGAAAAATCGCAGCTTATGAATTTCCAGTTGATCAGCCGGAAAAAATCGGCTTCATCGTTCGAGATGACAACTGGAACAAGGATGGGGGATCTGAGAATGATCGCTTCATTACGAAAGACATGATTAAAAATGGTGTTGCTGAAATTTGGATCGAGTCGGGAAGCAAGGACATCTCGACAGTCAATCCAAGCAATGGAGCAGATGTCGAAAAAATTGATACGAACATCCACTATTACCGGTATGACAATGATTACGAAAAGTACGGTGTCTGGTCTTGGCCGGAAGAGCAAGATGGCAAGCGTTTCGAGTTCGATCAGCAGGATGAGTTCGGTACCATTGCCAAGGTAACGCTCGATAACCCAACGAAAGCACGTCTTGCAGGCGTCATTCCTCATCTTGAGGGTTGGTCGGAAAAAGACGGAGCTGATCGTTTCTTTTATGCAGGGGCGAAAGACATCTGGTTGATTGAAGGGGATCAGACGGTATACTACAGCAAACCGGAAATTGATCGCACACCGAAAATCACAAGCTTTTTAGCAGATGACTTCCGGATGATGACATTAAAAACGAATGCACCGCTGACGGAAGAAGACTTAAAGGCATTTACGTTTGAAGGCGTGACGAATCCAGTCGTGTCAGCAATCGATGCCAAAACGGTAAAAGTCGAAGTCACTTTAGATATCGATTTAGCAAAAGTCGTCCGAGCATCTCATCCTGTTTTTGGAGAAGCAATTCTTGAAGCAGGTAAAGTGCTCCGTTCGAAAGCATTCGACCAAAAGTATGCCTACGATGGAAAACTCGGTGTCGACTATCAAAAATCGAAGACGACGTTTAAAGTCTGGGCACCGACAGCACAAGCCGTCGAGCTCGAATTGTATCGCTTACCAAAACAAGAAGCTGCTACGACAAAAGATATCACGCGCGAAATCAAGATGGAACGAACGGATCGTGGTGTGTATCAAGTAACAGTCAAGGGCGATCTTGACGGTGTCGGATACACATACGAAGTCAAACACGCCAAAGAATCAACGCGTGCTGTTGATCCGTATGCGACAGCAGTCGCCGTCAATGGCGACCAAGGTGTCGTCGTCGACTTACGCGAGACGGATCCAAAACGCTGGACGAATGGGAAAATGCCACTTCGCCATGCGACAGACGCGATCATCTATGAATCACACGTCCGTGATTTATCGATGTTTGATGTGACGAACTCAGGTTACGATTCAGGTATCAAACAAAAAGGGAAGTATCTTGGCGTCATCGAGCCAGGTACACGTTTGACGAAGGATGGTAAGAAAACGAAGACGAAGACGGGACTTGATCATCTGAAGGAACTTGGCATCACGCACGTTCAGTTCATTCCAGTCTATGATTTCAACACAGCGTCCGTCGATGAGACGAACCCGCTTAAATCGTACAACTGGGGTTATGATCCGAAGAACTATAATGCACCAGAAGGTTCGTATGCGACAAACGCCTATGATCCAAAAGTCCGAATCACAGAAATGAAGCAGATGATTCAAGGACTACATGACAATGGACTTCGTGCTGTCATGGATGTCGTTTACAACCACATGTTTGACGCAAAGGCATCAAACCTTGATAAAATCGTTCCTGGTTATTACTACCGTTATACAGAAGGCGGCGATTTAGCGAACGGAACGGGTGTCGGAAACGATACAGCGTCTGAGCGTCAAATGATGCACAAATTGATCGTTGACTCGGTCTCCTACTGGGCGAAAGAATACCACTGGGACGGATTCCGCTTTGACTTAATGGGTATTCACGACGTCAAGACGATGAATGCTGTTAAACAGGCGACAAAACGAATTGATCCGTCGATTCTCGTATTCGGAGAAGGGTGGAGCCTTGGAACACCGCTTCCAGATTCAGAGAAGGCCAACCAAACGAATACAAAACAAATGCCAGGAATCGGACATTTCAATGACAATCTACGCGATGCGCTCAAAGGTAGCGTCTTCATCGATTCAGATGCTGGTTTCATTAACGGAACAACCGGTCTTGAAACGCGCATCAAACGCGGAATCGTCGGAGAGATTGCTTATGACAAAGAGATTCAAGGATTTACGCAAGAACCAGATCAAGCCATCACTTACGTTGAAGCACATGATAACCATACGCTTTGGGATAAGTTGAACCTGACGAATCCACAAGACAATGACGCAACGAAGACAAAGATGCATCGTTTGGCTTCAAGTATCTTGTTGACGTCACAAGGAACGACGTTCATCCATGCAGGGCAGGACTTCATGCGGACGAAGGGCGGAGACCATAACTCGTATAAATCACCGGATTCTGTCAACCAGCTCGACTGGAAACGGAAGATGGACCGTCAACAAGACTTTGATTATATGACAGGATTGATCGAGTTACGTAAAAAGAATCCAGTACTTCATTTAGCAACAGCAAAAGACATTCGTCGTTACCTGACGTTTGAAACAGCACCGGCACAAGTCATCGCTTATCGATTAGATGATGCTGCGCCACAACAAAAGGATGATCTCTACGTCATTCATAATGCGAATCGGACAGCAGTCGATATGAAGTTACCGACAGGGAAATGGAAGTTGCTTGTAGACGGTAAACAAGCAGGAACCAAAGCAATCCGTAAAGTATCAGGTACGGTTCGTGTCGAAGGACTTAGCTCATTCGTCTTATCGAAATAAGTGAACAGATAAAAAAGGACGTTCCGCAGTTGGCGGAACGTCCTTTTCGTCAGTCGAGAAACGTGCAATCAAGCGTAACGCTCATCCGTTTCTTCGTTCTCTTCTTCTTTCAGATTACCTTCTTCCGATTTCGAGACGATGACGGCACATGCTGCGTCACCAGTGATGTTGACGGCTGTCCGCATCATATCAAGAAGACGATCGACACCGATGATTAAAGCGATCCCTTCGACCGGTAGATTGACCGATTGAAGAACCATCGTCAACATGACGAGACCGACACCCGGTACACCGGCTGTTCCGACCGATGCAAGAACAGCTGTCAGGACGACAGTCGCAAGTTGACCTGGCGTCAAGTCAACAGCGTAGACTTGCGCGATGAAGACAGTCGCGACACCTTGCATGATTGCTGTTCCATCCATGTTGATCGTCGCACCAAGAGGCTGGACGAAACTTGAGACGGAACGCGGAACCTTCAACTCTTTTTGAGCCGTTTGCATCGCAACAGGAAGTGTTGCGTTCGACGAAGACGTCGAGAAAGCGAACAGCATGACAGGTGCGAACTTCTTAAAGAAGAAGAACGGGTTCATCTTCCCAAGAAGTGAAACAGTCGAACCATACGTCAATACGGAATGGACGAATAGTGACAAGATGACGACACTCATATAAAGTCCCATTGCTTTTAGCGAATCCCACCCTTGAGAACCGACGGCTGATGCGATCAAAGCAAATGCTCCGAGCGGTGCCATTTTCATAACAAGCGTGATCAAGTACGTCATTAAATCATTACCCTGCTCGATGAACGTCCGTAGTGTCGAGACTTTTTGACCGAGGAACGTGATCCCAAAACCGATAAAGACACTGAAGACGATGATTTGTAACATGTTGCCTTCTGCCATCGACGTGATCGGGTTCGTCGGGAACATACCGACGATTGTGTTGATTATGCTTGTATCTGGTAGATTTCCGTTATCATATTCAAGACCTTGCGTCTCGAAGTTACCGAACGTACCCGGCTTGATCAGTAATGACAAACCGAGAGCGATGACAATTGCGACAGCCGTCGTCGTCATGAAGTAGCCGATTGCCTTTCCGCCGACACGACCAAGCTCTTTTGGATTCCCGAGACCCATGACGCCGAGAGCGATCGAGAAGAAGACGATCGGTACGACGAGCATTTTAATCAGGTTCAGGAAGATTGTCCCGATGGGTTGTAAAGCATATTTATTCAATCCCTCATAAATCGACTTATCCGGTAAGGTTGCAAGAATGATTCCGAGGATCACCCCGAGAATCAATCCCCAGATGATGCGCTTTGCTTCTTTCATAAGTGATGTCACACTCCTTTATTTGATAATTGTCTATATTTTGACACATCATCACCCATTTTGACAAAACATTTTAAAAAATACATGATAGCGCTTACAAAAAAGTTTTTGGATTTTGATGCAGGAATGACTAGATTTTGTTGTCAAACGGATGCAACCATGAGAGGATAGAAAAGAACAAAAAGGAACAGCGTAGGGTATAGAAAAGTCGCTAGAATCAACTGTTGACCAAATTGTATATTCCTACTATAATGTTGTATGACGTGTCTGACACGTTTCCTTTAGTCGGTAATATCGGAGGGAGGGAAAACTAGTGGAAACTCGTGTACGTAAAAATGAATCACTTGAAGACGCACTTCGTCGCTTCAAACGTGGTGTTTCAAAAGATGGTACGCTTGCAGAAGTTCGTAAACGTAAACACTACGAAAAGCCAAGTGTAAAACGTAAGCTTAAATCGGAGGCTGCGCGTAAGCGTAAGAAGTTCTAACGTTAGAGAGGGTGTATCCTCATGAGTCTTCAGGAGCGTTTGACAGCGGATATGAAAGAAGCCATGCGTCTACGTGAAAAAGATCGTCTTACGACGATTCGGATGGTGAAATCATCGCTGCAAAATGAAACGATCAAACTCGGTAAGCAAGAATTGACGGACGAGGAAGAATTAACGATTCTTTCACGTGAAATGAAGCAGCGCAACGACTCCCTCCGAGAATTCGAAAGCGCTGGTCGTCACGATCTCGTCGAGAAAATTCAAGCAGAGATTGTCGTGCTCGAAGCTTATATGCCAAAACAGCTTTCCGAGGAAGAAGTACAGGAAATCGTCGACGCAGCTATTGCGCAGACGGGTGCCTCTGCTCCTTCAGATATGGGGAAAGTAATGGGTATCGTCATGCCACAGCTTAAAGGCAAGGCAGACGGTGCGTTAATTAATCGACTCGTCAAACAACGGCTCGCTTAATACATGAAAAAGGTGTCCTTCGGGGCACCTTTTTTGTCGTTCCTGTCACAATTAAAAGTTTCTTAATGAATTCAGAATAGTCATGAAACCTTTTTGTTTTGAAAGCGTATATAATTATAGTAACGAATCAAAGTGCAAAAGAAGCAGCTTCTGACACGAATGAAAAGGGGTGAACGTACGCATGACGTTTAGCTTAGGGATGATTTTGGCGGTCTTCATGATCGGGGTCCTCATGTTACTGGTCGAAATATTCGTCACAGGGTTCGGAATCTTTGGAGTCCTCGGAATCGGCGCTGTCCTTGCTAGTCTGATCATGGCAGGTGCTACAGTTGGTCAAGTAGGCATAGCGGTTGGACTTGCTGTATTTCTATCACTTGCGACCGGATACTGGGCATATCGCAGAATTAAATCGAATCAATCCTTATTATGGAGAGGTTTGATTTTGACAGATTCCACATCGTCTGAAAAAGGCTATCTTTCTCATCAAGACAAAGTGCAACTGTTAGGACAAGAAGGAGTCAGTCTGACACCTCTCCGTCCGTCAGGAACAATTGAAATCGACGGAAATCGAATCGATGCCGTTACGGAAGGGACCTTCATTCAAGCGGGGGAAACGATCGTCGTAAAAGAAGTGACGCATGGACGCGTCATTGTTAGAGTCCAACATACGAAGGAGGAGTCCCACACATGACACCTGAATTATTGACTGTATTACTCATATCCGGAGGAATTTTAATTTTCCTCGCCATCTTCTTCACGCTCGTTCCGATTCCACTTTGGATTAGCTCGCTCGCAGCGGGAGTGCGCGTATCGATCTTTACATTAGTCGGGATGCGTCTTCGTCGAGTAACACCGTCTAAGATCGTCAATCCGTTGATCAAGGCGGTTAAAGCGGGATTGAACTTGAATACGAACCAACTGGAAAGTCACTTCCTTGCCGGTGGTAACGTTGACCGCGTCGTCAATGCCTTGATTGCAGCACATCGTGCGAATATCGAGTTGAGTTTCGAACGCGCAGCGGCGATTGATCTTGCTGGTCGTAACGTTTTGGAAGCTGTTCAAATGTCGGTTAACCCGAAAGTCATCGAAACACCATTCATCGCCGGTGTGGCGATGAACGGGATTGAAGTGAAAGCGAAAGCCCGGATCACGGTACGTGCGAACATCGATCGTCTCGTCGGTGGTGCTGGGGAAGAAACGGTCATCGCACGTGTTGGTGAGGGTGTCATCTCAACAATTGGTTCGTGTAATGACCAAAAAGAAGTACTTGAGAATCCAGAGATGATCTCACGGACGGTTCTTGCAAAAGGACTCGATTCGGGTACGGCGTTCGAGATTCTCTCGATTGATATTGCAGATATTGATATCGGTAAGAATATCGGTGCGGTTCTGCAGACGGATCAAGCAGAAGCAGATAAGAACATTGCGCAAGCGAAAGCCGAAGAACGTCGCGCAATGGCGATCGCAAGTGAACAAGAGATGAAATCACGTGTTGAAGAGATGCGTGCGAAGGTTGTCGCTGCTGAAGCGGAAGTGCCGCTTGCTATCGCTGAAGCGATGCGTGACGGTAACTTTGGTGTAATGGATTATGCGAACTACTTGAATGTGACAGCAGATACGAAAATGCGCCAAGCAATCGGTGGGCAATCATCACCAAATGACTCACAATAAAGGGTGAGACGGTATGGATATCATATGGGTCGGATTGATGATCGCATTCGGTGTCATCTCCGTCATCTCAAAAGCAGCAGATAAAAAACCGAAGCAGACGAACCGAACTCCTTCAAAGGAGTTCGGTGAATATGTGAAGCAAATGACCGAACAGGTCGATACGATGCGACAAGAGACGGTACCTCCACCTGTCGTTCGTAAAAAAACACCCGCGAAGAAACAACCGGGGGTAACGCAAACGAAAGCGCGACCAGTTCATGAACGAACGGAATTGCAACAACGTTTGGACCAACGTCAAAAGCAACATTCGAAAAAAGGGATGTCCTCATCGACGATTGGCGAAATCAAAGATAGCGTAGCAGATGGTGCCATTGGATCGTCTAGTCGTTCAGCATCAGCAACGACGATTTCAAAAGATGAAATGCGACGTGCCATCGTTTGGAGTGAAGTTCTTGGTGCGCCTGTTTCTAAGCGCAAACGCTAATATTTGTATAGTGAGTCGATCCTACGAAACGCGTAGGATTGACTCTTTTTATTTCCTAAAAGGTGGGAACGGGTTTTTCTTTCCATCTTTTCGGCGGAAGTGCTAAAGTGGAAGAGATTAGATATGAAGCGATGACAACTTGTTATCCATGACTAGGAGGCCATTCACAACGTGATATTCAACGAAAGAATCCCATTTGCATTTTCGAATTCAGAACAGATTCAAGCATTCGTCGGTCCGAATGATGCAGTCTTACGTACGATGGAAGCAGAACTTGACGTTCAGCTGACGCATCGAGGAGATGAACTGTTGGCACAATCCGAACAGGAGCAGTCTGTGATCTTAGCAGGACAGGTCGTAGGCGTCTTGAAACAACTTGTGAATCGCGGAGCTGTTTTAACAGAGCGTGACGCGACGAGCGCCATTCAACTCGCACGTCAAGATCGTGTGGATGAACTGCTAGAACTTTACGATACGGTCATTCATACGAATCATAAAGGAAAACCACTTCGTGCAAAGACACTCGGTCAAGCACGTTACGTTCGGGGAATCGACCGCTGTGATTTGACATTTGGTATTGGGCCAGCGGGAACCGGAAAAACGTATCTTGCTGTCGTGATGGCGGCAAAAGCGTTAAAAGAAGGTCACGTCAAACGACTCGTCCTGACGCGTCCGGCAGTAGAAGCAGGAGAAAATCTAGGATTCCTTCCAGGGGATCTTAAAGAAAAAGTCGATCCCTATCTACGTCCTCTGTACGATGCGCTACATGACGTGCTTGGTGTCGAACATACGGCTCGTCTGCTTGAACGTGGTGTCATCGAAATCGCACCGCTTGCTTACATGCGAGGACGGACGCTTGAACATGCTTTTGTCATTCTCGATGAAGCGCAAAATACGACACGGGAACAAATGAAGATGTTCCTGACGCGTCTCGGATTCCATTCGAAGATGATTGTTACGGGCGATTTAACACAAGTCGATCTTCCGCGTGGAAAAACATCTGGTCTACAAGAAGCGTTACATTTGCTCGGTAATGTCAAAGGGATTCATTTTGAGCACTTTGGCTCAGCTGATGTCGTACGTCACCCACTTGTCCGGAAAATCGTTGATGCTTATAGTCAGGATTTGACCTAAGCCGTTACGGAAAAAGAGGGAAAAGGGGGAGATGATATGCGCAAGGTTGGGGTCTGGGTTGGTCTTTTGACAGTAGTATTCTATCTCATCGTATCGACGATGATGTATGTCAGCGTTCGACCAGAAGCCTTGTCCGCAGAACCATTCTCAATTGCAGAAGAAGATATTCGGTCACCCTTGACGATGGAGGACCGGGTCGCAACAAATCAAATCAAGGAAAATTCGGTTGCTGCAATCGAGAGTCAGTATACGATCAAACAAGAGTATGCAGCACAGCAAATTGATAAAGTGGAACAACTTTTTGCTAGTTTGTCCGGTATTAAAAAAACAAATGAGATCGGTAAAATCAAACAGCGTCTGCGTGGAACGGAGGCGGCGACACTGTTGAAGGATGATGAGTTACGCTTGCTTGTGACGTCGACGACAGCACTTCGGAATACGACACGTGACGTCGTCATTACAGCGATTGAAGAAGCGATGCGTCAACGTATCTCGTCCGATGGTGGTGAAGTAGCAGAAGCACGTGAGAATGCGCGGACTGATATCGAACGTTCGCCGCTCTCCTTCTCATTAAAAGCAGTCGCTAAAGCGCTGACCGATCAACTGATCGTGACGAATTACGTCTATGATCCGGAAAAGACGGAACAGCTTCGTAAGCAGACGAGTGATAAAGTCGAACCGGTCATCATTTCAGAAGGTGAAGTGATCGTCAAACGAGGCGAAGTGATTTCGCAAGATGCTTACCGCCAGCTACAACTCGTCGGCTTGATTTCTGACCGTCAGTCGTTGAAACCGTTACTTGGAGCGATGCTTGTCAGTGCATTGATGACTGCTTTCCTATTCGGCTTCATTCATCGCTCGAAACTACGGTATGCACAGATGGGGCGGATCCGGTTGTTTGGGCTTGTCTACCTCGTCGTCAGCTTACAATTGCTTGTCATGTATGGCATGGCCTTTTTAGCAGACGACATCAAT
Organism: Exiguobacterium sp. UBA5002; assembly: GCF_002396765.1. Taxonomy (NCBI): domain Bacteria; kingdom Bacillati; phylum Bacillota; class Bacilli; order Caryophanales; genus Exiguobacterium; species Exiguobacterium sp. UBA5002. Next base: position 32,902 of record NZ_DGYQ01000021.1, on the reverse strand, counting down.
CCTGCACTTTACTTACTCACACCGACCGCTTTTGCTGCGCTTGTCCTGCGCAATTTATTGAACGAACGGATTGCATTATCGAGTTCTCTTTTTACGGCGCTTGCTGGAACGTTCTTCTATAGTACGAATCAAAACTTCAGCTTCAATATCGCGATCTATTTGTTAGTCGGTGGTTTAGTCGCAACGTTTTTCCTACAGTCCAGTTTGTCACGTCGTCGTATTTTCATGAGCAGTATTTCGATTGCCGGAGCAAACATCGCGATTTTCTTTGCATTCGTTCTATTACGTAGTGGCACATTCGAATTACGTGAAACATTGACTTTAGTCGGTTTTGCGATTTCTAGTGGGATCTTGAGTGCCATTCTTGCGATCGGGTTATTGCCGTTCCTCGAAATGACATTTGGTATCTTAGCACCGACGCGTCTGCTCGAACTGTTGAACCCGACGCATCCCTTGTTGAAGAAACTCTTGGTCGAAGCGCCAGGAACGTATCATCATAGCATGATGGTCGCGAACCTAGCAGAAACAGCCTGTGAAGCAATCGGTGCAGATGGGTTGCTTGCGCGAGTCGGTGCCTACTATCATGATTTAGGAAAAACACGACGACCACTTTATTTCATTGAAAACCAGCATGGACGCAATCCGCATGATCGATTGACGCCGGAAGAGTCGGCACGTGTCATCTTGGCACATACAGAGGATGGTGTTGAATTGCTCGAAAAAGCAAAACTCCCGGCAGCGATCATCGATATTTGTCGCCAGCATCATGGAACATCGTTGCTCCGATATTTTTATGTCAAGGCAGCAGAACAAGGTGAAGTCGATGAGGATACGTTCCGTTATACAGGACCTAAACCACAAACGCGTGAAGCGGCAGTCATCATGATCGTCGACTCGATTGAAGCGGCTGTTCGTTCAATGAAAGCTCCTTCGGAAGAAGGAATTCGGGACCTAGTCGCGAAAATAATTCGTGAAAAGATGATGGACGACCAATTTGCGGAATGTGACATCACGACACGTGAGATTTATCGCGTCGGTGAAAGTGCGTGTCATACCTTATCCGGTTTGTTCCATGAACGAATCGAGTATCCAGAATTAAAGAAAGAGGCAACGAAATGAACATTTATATGACAGACGAAAATAATCGTCTAACGGAAGAACAACGACAGCTTGTCGAATCGATTTTGATTTACACGGCGGAACAAGAAGAAGTCGATCCGAACAGTGAGTTGTCCGTGACTTTCGTCTCAAACGATGAGATTCAAGAGATTAATCGTGAATGGCGTGGGAAAGATCAGGCGACAGACGTCATTTCCTTCGCGATGGAAGAACTCGGAGAAGATGAAATCGATTTTGGATTATTGGAAGATGAACCAGTCGTCCTCGGTGATTTGATCATTTCCGTGGAACGATGTCGCGAACAGGCGGCTGAATATGGCAATCATTTCGAGCGTGAACTCGGTTTTCTCGCCGTCCATGGTTTCCTCCACTTACTCGGATATGATCACATTGAAAAGGCAGATGAGGAAATCATGACGAAGCGACAGGAGGAAATCCTGCATCACTTCGAGTTATACCGGGGCACATTGTGAAAAGCTGGTGGCAACCCTTTCGACATGCCATGAACGGATTGTGCCAATCGATTCGAGAAGAACGGCATATGAAAGTTCACGTGACAGTTGGCGCCATCGTATTACTTGTCGCCTTTTTATTACCGTTGACATCTGTCGAGCGAGCGATTCTTTTTCTGACGGTCGGGATCGTCATAAGTGCCGAGATGTTCAATACAGCGTTTGAGCGCGTCGTGGATCTCGTGACGCAGGAGTGGCATCCACTGGCAAAAGCAGTCAAAGATATCGCGAGTGGTGCTGTTTTAGTGTTGGCGCTTACATCTGTTGCGATTGCGCTATGCATCTTCATCCCATATTTGGTACAATAAGAATCCGGCCTTTTTGGCCAATACCGTTCCTAAAAAGGGGATACTCACATGAAAACAGAACAATTACTCGAACAAGCTAAACGTGCACGCGAAAAAGCGTATGTTCCATATTCAAAATTCCAAGTCGGTGCTGCTCTCTTGACGAAAGACGGACAAGTCTTCCATGGCTGCAATATTGAAAACGCAGCGTATGGTCTTTGTAACTGTGCAGAACGGACAGCGATCTTCTCTGCGTGGGCACAAGATGCGCGCGAGTATGCAGCGATGGCTGTCGTTGCGGACACAGAAGGACCGGTCGCACCGTGCGGACAATGCCGCCAAGTGTTATCAGAGATGTGTGATGCGGATATGCCAATCTATTTGACGAACCTTAAAGGGGATGTCACAGAAACAACAGTGGGCGCCCTCTTACCGGGAGCATTCACGAAAGGAGATTTACATGTTTAAAGAAGGATTCAAATCGGGCTTTGTCTCGATCATCGGACGCCCGAACGTCGGAAAATCGACATTCCTCAACCGTGTCATCGGACAAAAAATTGCCATCATGTCTGATAAACCACAAACGACGCGTAATAAGATTCAAGGTGTCTATACGACAGAAGATGTTCAGACGATTTTCATCGATACACCTGGGATCCATAAACCAAAACATAAACTCGGCGATTTCATGATGAAGGTCGCGACGAACGCATTGCGTGAAGTCGATGCGATCTTGTTCATGGTCAACGTGACGGAACCAAAAGGAAAAGGTGACGACTTCATTATTGAAAAATTGAAGGAACTCGATACACCAATCATTCTCGTCATGAATAAAGTCGATTTGATTCATCCGAATGATATTCCACCGATCATCGAGTCGTACAAAAATGAACTCGAGTTCGCGGCAGTCGTTCCGATTTCGGCGCTACAAGGGAATAATGTCGGACCGTTACTTGAAGAAATCGCAAAAATTCTACCAGAAGGACCGATGTATTATCCAGCGGATCAAGTCACTGACCACCCAGAGCGCTTCATCATCTCAGAGATGATTCGTGAAAAAGTCTTGCAAAAGACACGCGATGAAGTACCACACTCGATTGCCGTCGCGATTGATCAAATCAAGACACGTGAGAATGGAAACATGGTGGATGTCCATGCGACGATCTTGATCGAGCGCGATTCCCAAAAAGGAATCATCATCGGTAAACGCGGAGCACTTCTAAAAGAAATCGGCTCTGAAGCACGAACGGACATCGAGATGTTACTCGGGACGAAAGTTTACCTGAACTTGTGGGTCAAAGTCCAAAAGGATTGGCGCAACAAGGCCGGTCAATTGCGTGAACTCGGCTTCCGCGATGATGAGTATTAAGCGATGATCGATAAGGCGGAAGGGCTTGTATTACGAACGGTCGTATATGGTGAATCGAATAAGATTGTCACGCTACTGACACGTGAATACGGCAAGCTCGCCGTCATGGCGCGAGGAGCGAAGAAGCCGGGTAGCCGTTTTAACGCGGCTAGTCAGCCTTTCGTCCGAGCTGTCTATATCTATCCACGTTCACGGGGTCTCGGTCAGTTAAAATCAGCAGACGTCATTACAAGTCATGCGCATATTCGGCAAGATGTCGTGTTGATGGCTTATGCGATGTATCTATTGGAGCTTGCGGATAAAGCGCTTGATGAACGGGTGCCGCAACCGGCGCTGTACGATTTATTCGTCGAAGGACTAGAGGCGATGGATGAAGGACTAGATCCTGACGTCGTTTCTTTCATCATCGAATTGCGTCTGTTGCGTCATCTAGGCATTGCTCCACATTTGAATGGCTGTACGATTTGCGGGAGTGCTGAAGCACCATTCGCTTTTTCGTTACATCATGGCGGTCTACTCTGTCGCCGGCATCGCCATGAGGATGAACATGCTGTCTATATGTCAGAGGCAGTTGCGAAGATGCTCTATGTGTTTTCCGTATATGATTTCTCACGGATTGGTACCGTGACGGTAAAGCCAGAAACGAAGCGTCTATTGCGTCAAATCATGGATGCTTATATGGAACGCTACAGCGGATTACGTCTGCGTTCAAAACGTGTCCTCGACCAGTTGATTGATTTCGGCAATGATTGACAGCAACAAGCGGGTTCGGTAGAATGAATGCGGAAGAAGTAACTAAATGAACACGATGACGAAAAGGAGTACCGTCTTTTTTCTCAATCAAGCGATTCCAGGGTGGTGTGAGCTGGGAGTGAGAGGGGCGCGAACGGCGTTTCGGAGTGTTTTTTTGTCAAAAAGAGTGGCATGCGATGCATGCAAGTAGGGTGGAACCGCGGGCTCGTCTCGTCCCTATGTGCAACGATTGTTGTACATAGGGGCGTTTTTTGCGTTCCTTAATCATTTCGGAGGTGAAAGTCGTGAAGATGACAGTACAAGACATGATCTTGACATTACAAAAATTTTGGGCAGAACAAGGCTGCTTGACGATGCAAGCATACGACGTAGAAAAAGGAGCCGGTACGATGAATCCGATGACGTTTTTACGGAGTCTCGGACCGGAACCGTGGAACGTTTGTTATACAGAACCATCACGCCGTCCGGCTGACGGTCGTTACGGGGAAAACCCGAACCGTCTGTATCAACACCATCAATTCCAAGTCATCATGAAACCGTCACCTGACAACATTCAGGAATTGTACTTACAAAGTCTCGAGTTGCTCGGTATCAACCCACTCGAACATGATATCCGTTTCGTAGAGGATAACTGGGAGAACCCAACGTTCGGTGCTGCAGGTCTCGGCTGGGAAGTGTGGCTGAACGGAATGGAAATCACGCAGTTCACGTACTTCCAACAAGTCGGTGGAATCGAGTGTAATCCAATCGCAGTAGAGATCACTTACGGAATTGAGCGTCTCGCGTCGTATATTCAAGACGTCGAGAGTGTCTTTGATCTCGTTTGGACGGATGGCTTCAAATACGGTGATATTTTCTATCAACCAGAGTTCGAACATTCGAAGTATACGTTTGAAACATCTGATGTCGCGTTACTCTTCACGTTGTTCGATCAATATGAAAAAGAAGCAAATCGTGCCTTGGACGAGAACCTCGTTTTCCCGGCATATGATTACATCTTGAAATGTTCGCATACCTTTAACCTTCTCGACGCGAAGGGAGCAATCTCTGTTACGGAACGCACAGGATTCATCCATCGTGTCCGGAACATGTCGCGCCGTTGTGCGCAAAGTTTCATCGAAGAACGGGAACGTCTTGGCTTCCCATTGATCAAGTCGAAAGCAGGTGAGTCACATGCATGAATTATTACTTGAAATCGGTTTAGAAGAAATGCCGGCTCGATTCGTCCTTCAATCGGAAACACAACTCAAGGAACGCGTGACGCGTTTTCTTGAAGAAGCACGGATTGAGTTCGCGAGCGTTGAATCCTTCTCGACACCACGCCGTCTTGCAGTGTATGTCAAAGGTCTCGCAGCACGTCAAAGCGACCTCGAAGAGACATTAAAAGGACCAGCAAAACGCATCGCGATGGATGAAGACGGTAACTGGACGAAAGCAGCCGAAGGATTCGCGCGTGGTAAAGGGTTAACGACGGATGATCTTTTCCTTGGAGAAGAAAAAGGAGTCGAATACCTTTATGCGACACGTAAGGAAGTCGGACAAGCGACAGCTGATCTACTTCCTGGACTAAAACAAGTCGTCGAAGCGATGACATTCCCGAAAAACATGCGTTGGAGCACACAATCGTTACGTTACATGCGTCCGATTCGCTGGTTGATTGCCCTGCTTGACGATCAAGTCATCCCGTTTGAAGTCGCATCCGTCGAAACAGGTCGGACATCGCGTGGACATCGTTTCCTCGGGCAGGACATCACAATCCTGCGTCCGAACGCGTATGTCGAAGCGCTCGCAGGAGAAAACGTCATCGTCAGTTATGAAGCACGTCGTCAATTGATCGAAGAACAAATCGCAGCGCTTGCGGCACGCGAACAATTCGAAGTGCCGATTGATGCGTCTTTACTTGAAGAAGTCACGAACCTCGTCGAGTATCCGACAGCCTTGTTCGGTGCATTCGATGAAGCGTATCTTGAGTTACCAGAAGAAGTCTTGATCACGACGATGAAAGAACACCAACGTTACTTCCCGGTCAAACGTGACGGTGCGTTGCTCCACTATTTCGTCACGGTACGAAACGGAAACACAACACATCTTGAAAACGTCGCACGCGGAAACGAAAAAGTCATCCGTGCTCGTTTGGCCGATGCGCAGTTCTTCTATGAAGAAGATAAAAAAGCAGATATCGATGAACAGGCGAAACGTCTTGATAAAATCGTCTTCCATGAAAAATTAGGAACGACAGGCGAAAAAGTCCGTCGCGTCCGTCAGATGGCGCTCGCACTTGCAGATCGTGTCGGTGCGGACAAAACACGTGTTGAACGTGCAGGACAAATCTATAAATTCGATCTGGTCAGTCAAATGGTCTATGAATTCACAGAATTACAAGGTCTGATGGGTGAGCGTTATGCGAACATGAAGAATGAGGATCCGGAAGTTGCGGCTGCGATTCGTGAACATTACATGCCACGCTTCGCGGGTGATGCAAGTCCGGAGACACCGACAGGAACACTCTATGCGATTCTTGATAAGATGGACAGCGTCGCTGGATTCTTTGGCGTCGGTATGATTCCGAGTGGATCAGCGGATCCGTACGCATTGCGTCGTCAAGCACAAGGGATTGTTCAAATCTTATCAGATCGTAAGTTGAATCTGACATTGACTGAACTGATTGCCTTCGTCGTTTCAGAACAGGTGGCAGCAGGTCTTTATGCGAAGGATGCCGAAGAAGTTCAAGCTGCATTACAAGACTTCTTTGCACAACGCTTGAAATACCGTCTATCGGAAATGAACTTCCGTCATGATGTCGTCGAAGCCGCTCTTGATCATACGTTGACAGTCGAAGCGAATGAGCAGCGTGCTGCGATGCTTGAAAGTGCGACGAAAAAAGAATCGTTCAAGAAAACGGTCGAACAACTCAGTCGTGTCTTAAACATCTCGAAAAAAGCAGAAGACGTCACAACTGTTAATCCAGCGCTCTTTGAAAATGATGCGGAACGTGCGTTGCATGAGGCGATTGAGAAAACCTTACCAGAGGTAGATCAAGCCATCGCGTCACTTGATTATGAACGAGCGCTTGAGGCACTTGAGGCAACCGTTCCGTCGATCACAGCATACTTTGACGGTACGATGATCATGACGGACGACGAAACAGTCCGTACGAACCGTCTTAGCGAAATGAAACGATTTGCGCAAGCAATCGAATCAGTCGCCCGGTTCAATGCACTTACTTTAGCGTAAAGAAAAAGGACGGATGAGCCGATGAAGTTAAATGAACGGCAAAAAAAGATACTCCAAATCGTCAAAGAGAATGGTCCGATCACGGGAGAGCAGATTGCTGCAGCGCTCTCCCTGACACGGGCGACATTACGACCCGATTTGTCGATTTTAACGATGACCGGCATGTTAGAAGCGCGTCCACGTGTCGGCTATATGTACGTTGGAAAGAAAAATGCGTCCATGCTTCATGAGAAACTCGATACATTGACCGTCGGTGAATTCATGTCGTCGGCAAAAGTCATTCATGAAGGAATGACCGTATACGATGCGATCGTTCACTTGTTCCTAGAAGATGTAGGTTCTCTGTTCGTCGTCAGTAAGGACCATGCGTTAGTCGGTGTGTTGTCACGTAAGGATTTTCTACGTGCGGCAATCGGTAATCAAGAGTTAGACTCGTTACCGGTCAACATCATCATGACACGGATGCCGAATTTGACGGTCTGTGAAAAAACGGAGACGTTGATTGGTGCCGGCATGAAACTGATTGAAAAGCAGATTGATTCAATGCCGGTCGTCGAAGAGGAGAACGGCGTCTTGAAAGTCGTTGGTAGAATGACGAAGACGAACATGACGAAAGTGTTGGTCGCTTTAGCACGTGATGAAGAAATTTAAGGAGGGTTCCTGATGCGTCAACGGATTTATGTCGTGAGTGACTCTGTCGGAGAGACGTGTGAACTCGTCGTCCGCGCAGCTGCAATCCAATTCCCGGAACAAGCCATCGAAACGGTCCGCATTCCGTTCGTCGATGATGATCAAGTCATTTATGACTTGGTTCTTCATGCGAAAGAAGAACAAGCGACGATCGCTTTTACGATCGTCCATGCGACCCATCGTCGTCTGCTTGCAGACACGGCGCGTGCCCACGGTGTAAAAGCGATCGATCTACTTGGCCCATTGCTTGACACGATGGAAGATCGTTTGCAGATGCAACCGAAAGAAGAACCCGGATTGATCTATCGTTTAGATGAGGAATATTTCCGGAAAATCGAAGCGGTCGAATTTGCTGTTAAGTATGACGATGGACGTGATCCAAAAGGCATCAAGCGTGCGGATATCGTCTTAATCGGAGTGTCGCGTACATCAAAGACACCACTTTCGCAGTATCTGGCTTTGAAACGATATAAAGTAGCGAACGTACCACTCGTACCGGAATCGATCCCGCCAGCAGAGCTATTCGATATTCCAAAAGAAAAATGTTTTGGACTACTCATCTCACCGGAAAAGTTGATCGACATCCGAATGGAACGCCTGCGTTCATTAGGACTCAAACCAGAAGCAGCATACGCGCAGATGGACCGAATCAACCGGGAACTCGAATACGCACGGAATTTATACGAACGAATCGGTTGCCAAGTCATCGATGTAACGAATAAAGCAGTCGAGGAAACGGCGAACCTGATTTTGACCGGGATCTCCGGGAAAGCGCATGACTAGTCAAGCAGTCAGGAACATAGTATACTTGTTTAGCTGATAAATGAGATAATGCCCTTTTTCTAATGAAACGGAACGAGTCATCGTTCCGTTTCATTGCGGGTATGGTCATGTAAGGATAAGTTCTCAAGGAAAGGGGAGAGGACGGAATGAAGCGAATTCCTGATGAAATCGTCGATCAGGTCCGCCAAGCAACGGACATCGTCGAATTGATTTCAGAACGTGTAGAATTAAAAAAACAAGGGAATCGATATTCAGGGCTCTGCCCGTTTCATTCTGAGAAATCACCTTCCTTTTCTGTTTCTCCTGATAAAGGGATGTACTACTGTTTTGGATGTGGTGCAGGTGGAAACGCGATCACTTTCGTCATGGAAACAGAAGGAATGAGTTTCAAGGAAGCCGTCTCTAAATTAGCTGATCGAAATGATGTCACACTTCCGGAACTAGAGCCGGACCGATTCGAACAATCGGAATCGACACCGGAACAGGAAAAGAAGTTCCGGATGCGCGAGGCACATCGGATCGTCACCGAGTTGTATCATGAGGTGTTGATTCAAACGGAAGCAGGCGACGCGGGACGAATCTATTTAGAGAATCGCGGTATCCGTGAAGGTGCGATGCGTGAGTTCCGACTTGGGTATGCACCGGATCAAGATCGTTTTACAGTGGATTCCTTGGCACGACGTGGGTTTGATTTAGATGAGATGGTCGAAGCGGGATTGATTTCAATCGGACGCGATGGCGATTATCGAGATCGATTCAACGGTCGAGTCGTATTCCCTATCTCCGATCGTGATGGCACGATCGTCGGATTTAGTGGACGTTCGATTGATGGTCGTGATCCGAAGTACGTCAATACAGCGGAAACACCTTTGTTCAATAAAAGTGAACTGTTATTCGGATTCGCTCAAGCGCGAGGGGCAATGCGTAAAATCAAACAAGTTGTTCTCGTTGAGGGAAATCTTGATGTTGTGCGTGTCGCTCAAGCGGGTATACCTTATACGGTAGCTTCTTTAGGAACAGCCTTAACACCGGTTCATGCACAAAACCTAGCACGTATCGTCGATGAAGTCATTATTTGTTATGACGGAGACAAGGCAGGACGCGCTGCGACGTTAAAAGCCTTACAGTTGCTTGAAGCCGTTGCCGTCGACTGTTCCGTCATCCGTTTACCGGATGGCGAAGACCCGGATTCCTTCATTGGGAATCAGGGCGAAGAGACGTTTTTACAATGGATCGAACAAGAACGGGTTTCGAGTCTTGAATTCAAATCTTTTTATTTTCGACAAGGAAAAAACTTGCGATTAGAAGGAGAACGCGTTCGATATATTGAAACTATGCTTGAAGAGATTGGTCGAACATCCAATCCGTTGTTACGGGATATATATTTAGGGAAACTTTCCGAGGAATTTAAACTTTCGAAAGACTCCCTGATCGCACAAGTGCGTCCAACCGTTCAACAACCGAAGAGAGAACAAATCGTTTCCGATCGCCCAGCTGCTCTACCGACAGCACCTCCTGACCGAACGTTCGCGAACTGGAAAAAGGCAGAACGCTTCTTGCTTGCCTACATGATCCGTTCAGAAGAAGTATGTCTTGAAGTGCGAGAGCAACTAGGTGTCCAATTCAATGATCCGGCACACCAATTGATTGCCGGCAAGCTATATGAATTTTACGGAGCAGGTACGCAAGGAAGTCCTGATCGTTTTTTGACGATGTTGCACGACGCCTCTTTGCAACGAATCGTAGCGGATTTAGAGTTCATGCTGATGCCTGAGTATGATCCTGACTTACTCAGTCACTACATTCGTGCCGTCCAAAATGAACAGCAACGTCGGTTGTTAGAAGAAGAAAAGTCACGATTGAATCAACAAACAGATATCCGTGCTCAAGCGGAGCTGATGCAGGCGATCATAGAACGGAAGCGTCGTTTAAAAGATCGATGACCTGCTGCATGATGTGGAAGGAGTGTATGGTTCGATGGCAGAAAAAGCAAGATCAGAAGCTGAATTACTCCGTCTCGCGAAAGAGGAACTTATCGCGCTCGGACATAAAAATGGTGAATTGTCACACCAAAAGATTGAAGACAAACTAAGTTCGTTCGAATCAATGGATGCTCAACAATTCGAGGAATTCCTCCAGTTGCTTGAAACAGAAGGTATCAAGGTCAATAATGACGGCACAGGAGATGAGAAAGAAGAGGCGGATCTAAACGATTTGTCTGTTCCTCCTGGTGTCAAGATCAATGACCCTGTCCGGATGTATTTAAAAGAAATCGGACGCGTTGATTTGTTGAATGCAGAAGACGAAGTTGAACTCGCGAAACGAATCGAACAAAACGATGAAGAAGCAAAAAAACGATTGGCGGAAGCAAACTTACGTCTCGTCGTTTCGATTGCGAAGCGTTATGTCGGACGCGGTATGTTGTTCCTTGATTTGATTCAAGAAGGCAACATGGGTCTGATCAAAGCGGTCGAGAAATTCGACTATACGAAGGGATATAAATTCTCGACGTATGCAACATGGTGGATTCGTCAAGCAATCACACGCGCGATTGCTGACCAAGCGCGGACAATCCGAATTCCGGTTCACATGGTTGAGACGATCAATAAATTGATTCGTGTCCAGCGTCAACTCTTGCAAGATCTTGGACGTGAACCATCACCGGAAGAAATTTCGAAAGAGATGGAAATCACGCCGGAAAAAGTCCGTGAAATTCTTAAGATTGCGCAAGAGCCGGTTTCTCTGGAGACTCCAATCGGGGAAGAGGATGATTCACATCTCGGAGATTTCATCGAGGACCAAGATGCGACGGCACCACAAGATGCTGCAGCATACGAACTCTTGAAAGAACAACTCGAAGATGTGTTAGATACACTGACGGATCGTGAAGAAAACGTTCTTCGTCTTCGTTTCGGACTCGATGATGGTCGGACACGGACACTTGAAGAAGTTGGGAAAGTATTTGGCGTTACACGTGAGCGGATTCGTCAAATCGAAGCAAAAGCACTTCGGAAGTTACGTCACCCGAGTCGTTCAAAACGCTTGAAAGATTTCCTTGATTAATTCAAAGTGTGAAGAATATATGAAATTTTAGTGGGAAGGAAGAAAAAAGTTTCGTTTTTTTCTTCCTTCCCTGTTTTTTTTACAGTAGAATAGTAACGGGGAATACCATTCAGTCACCAACTTGGTTGGGTATAGAATATGGGGGGAATCCAAATGCGTAATCCATTAGTACCGTTCGCGGCGATCGCAGTCATCGCCATCATCGCTATGATTTCATTGTCTTACTTTGGGGTCGATCAGGTGAAGGAAGCTCGCAAAGGGCCGTCAACTGCAGAAATGAAGCCGGAAGACTTGTTTGCATCTAAAGGATGTACAGGATGTCACGGTGGAAACTTAGAAGGCGGAACAGGTCCGAACTTAACAAAGATCGGCGCGAAGCTGAAAGAAGATGAAATTAAAGACATCGCAATGAATGGTAAAGGGCAAATGCCTGGCGGTCTTGCGAATGACGAAGAAGCAGCTGTTCTAGCCAAATGGTTAGCTGCTAAGAAATAAGAACAAGGGCATCTATCTCGTCACGAGATGGATGTTTTTTTTGTGGTGTATGGTATCTTTTTTAGCGCAAATCCGCTATTTTTAAAAGAGAGTTTTTCGGAAAATAGGAAGGATGAAGATGATGCAAATGAACGTCGTATTGGATCAACGACTCCAAAAAGTCGTGTCGTATATTCCACAAGGAGCAATCCTCGCAGATATTGGATCAGATCATGCATTCGTACCATGTTTTTGTATCCAGCAACATAAAATTGAACGCGCGATTGCAGGAGAGGTGAATGAAGGACCGATGGAAGCGGCAAAAGGACAAGTGGCGCTTGTCGGTCTCGAATCACAGATTGATGTCCGTTTAGGAAGTGGCTTATCGGTTTTAAAGCCGGGTGAAGCAACGGCGATCACGATTGCGGGAATGGGGGGAACGCTGATTGCCTCAATCCTTGAAGAAGGGAAAGATCGATTGTCGGGAGAGGAGCGCTTGATTCTTCAACCGAATGTCGATGCAGTCGATGTCCGGAAGTGGTTGCTGACGAATTCATATGCGTTATTGTCTGAAGCGATCGTCGAGGAGAACGGAAAGATCTATGAAATTCTCGTTGCAGAACGTGGAGATGAAACACTTTACTCAGAGGACGAAACAACACGTCAGTGGGAATTGTTCTTTGGACCACAGTTAATGCGGGAACGTGCACCAGAATTCATCGAAAAATGGCAGACTGAAAAACAGAAGCGGGAGTATATCCTAGCTCAGATGAAACAAGGACAAGCAACGGAAGTTTTATCTGAAAAAATCGAAGCCATCGAACGATTGATTCAAAAGATGGAAGAGGTGACGAACTAATGGCGAATGGGAACCATGTCATTGAGCAGTTTGAAGCATTTGCTCCGAAAAAATTCGCACTCGAAGGTGATCCGATTGGTCTACAAATCGGAACATTGAACAAGGACGTCAAACGTGTACTCGTGACACTTGATGTCTTGGAGTCTGTCGTCGATGAAGCGATTGAAAAGAAGGTCGATCTCATCATCGCACATCATCCACCGATTTTTAGTAAGTTAGCAAATGTAACGGATCGTTCTGCAACAGGACGGATCGTCACCAAATGTATCAAACACGATATTGCGGTGTATGCTGCGCATACGAACCTTGACGTGACACCAGGTGGGGTCAATGACTGGATGGCAGATGCACTTGGTCTTGAGTCTTGTGAAGTACTAGCACCGACGTTTGAAAACACGCAATATAAACTAAGTGTCTTCGTACCGACTGAGGCTGTAGAGCGCGTTTCAACAGCCCTTGCACAAGCGGGAGCAGGAAAAGAAGGGGACTACAGTGATTGTCAATTCCACGTCGATGGAACGGGTCAATTCCGACCGTTGACGGAAGCTACCCCGTATATTGGTGAAGCAGGGCGACTCGAACGCGTCTCAGAAGTCCGAATCGAGACGATCGTCACGGAACTGAATCAGAAACAAGTCATTCGAGCGATGAAACAGGCTCATCCATATGAGGAAGTCGCCTATGATCTCATTCGTCAAGAACGCCCGGCAACATCACTTGGTCTCGGACGGATTGGTCGGTTACCGGAAGCAATGACGTTACGGGAATTTGCAGAGCATGTTCGCGATGCGTTTGGAGTACAAAACTTACGCTTCGTTGGAGACGAATCACGCCACATCCAAAAAGTAGCAGTCCTTGGTGGTGACGGCAATAAGTATGTCTCGACTGCAGCATTTGCGGGAGCAGATGTCCTTGTGACAGGCGATCTCTATTTTCATGTGGCGCATGATGCGATGGCACTTGGACTAGCAGTTGTCGATCCGGGACATCATGTGGAGTCGGTCATGAAGGAAGGCGTCGTCAACGAATTGAAGCGTCGATTCGAACAGAAAAAAATCGACGTCGAGCTGCTGATTTCAACAGCGAATACAAATCCGTTTCAGTTTTTATGATGAATCGATGGAATACGTCGATACTACCGTCGTCGTATTTAGTAATAAAAAAACCGAGTCGCGATCCTCATTCGCGACTCGGTTTTGCTGTATCGATTGTTATGATCAAAGTACTTTGACTTTAGGCAAGATGCGTCGTAATTCAAGGAACGGTGTCTTGTCATGCGTACTGATATCAGCAGGATCATATTGTTGTAGAAAATCAATGACCTTTTTCGTGATCGGTGTTGGTGTTGATGCACCTGAAGTGACACCAACTTGAGTCACACCCTCAAGCCAAGTCAAATCAAGTTCTGTCAAATCACCAATCCGATGTGCTGGAGTTCCAGCGATGTCAAAGGATACCTGAGCCAAACGATTTGAGTTGTTTGAACGCGGGTCACCGACGACGATGACGAGATCACAGTCTCCTGCTTGATCTGCTACCGCTTCTTGTCGGACTTGTGTTGCGTTACAGATTTCATTGTGTACTTCCACATGCGGATATTTTTTCCGAACGTGTTCCATCAAAGCTTGGACATCCCATTGACTCATCGTTGTCTGGTTCGTGACGATGATTTTTTTATGAGCAAGCTGAGGAGGAAGTTCATCGATATCTTCGACTTTTTCGATGAGGTGAACATGTTCCGGCGCTACGCCGACGGCACCTTCAGGCTCCGGATGACCATGTTTCCCGACGTAGATGACTTCGTAATCATCTGCGACGACTTGACGAATCAAGTCGTGGGTACGCGTTACGTCAGGACACGTCGCATCGACGACGTGTAAGTTCTTCTCTGCAGCACGAGCATAAACAGCAGGTGAAATACCGTGTGCTGTAAAGATGACCGTTCCCTCTTGAATCGTCTCTAAGGCTTCGAGGCGATCAGGACCATCAACAGTGATGACGCCCATGTTTTCGAACTCACGTGTGACGTGAGCATTGTGGACGATCATCCCTAAAATATGGATCGGACGTGGCAAATCTTTATTCAATGCCGCTTGTTGTGCAAGTTTCATTGCATCGACGACACCGTAACAATAGCCGCGGGGGCTGATTTTTTTTACTAGCATAGTTATGGATTCTCCCTTTGTGAAAAAGAATGATTAGTTAGAGTGTACCATTGATTGAAGCTGAATGAAAATAGAGGAGTCTGTTTCATCCACAGAACATGCTATACTAATGAAGTTGTCAATTATTCAAAAGGGAGGCGAAGGGATGGAGTCTAAGAAAATGATGCGGTCGTATTTTTTTCAAATCACCGCTGTCTTATTCATCCTGATTTGTCTTGTCATTTCAGCGCTTGCCTTCACTGCGGACCGGGTCACGATTTCCCGAGTCGAACAACAAACAGAAAAACAGAGTGAAAAAAGTGTTGAAGTCTCTGGGAATGCGATTCGCGACAATGTCGGGAATTTGCATGAAGAAATCATGAGCTTGCAGTTGAATGTCAAAAACCCTAAAAAGTTGAGTCGGAAAATTGAGGAGTCTAAATTGTTAGACATTGATACAGGGTTTAAAAGTCTCTTTTATTTTGACCGAAAGACGAAACAAATCACCTGGTTCTCAAGCGATGATCGTCGAGTGGAGAATAGTACCATCCTAAAAGACGATGATTTTGTGCAAACGTTGACGAGTACGGATTTTCATATGAGCAAGCTATATACAATGGAGTCAGATGCTGTCACGTACATGTTCATCCCGATTCGAGACGGCAATGAGCGTGTCGGAGTCTTTGGTGGTGGATTAAGCATCATGAATTCGATTGTTTTTCGAAATTCACTTGAATCGTTCGACGATCAGACCATTGCTTACCTTTTCAATAGTAAAAAACAATTGTTAGCCACATCCAGTAATCTCGTGACAGATGAAGAGCGCGTATTATCGAGAAGTGTGGTTGACCGTGCTTTTAAATCGCTAGAACCTTCCGAGATTTTTAGTACGAATCAAGATATGTATTACTTTGCGAAAGATTTAAAAGTGACGGATTGGAAAATACTCGTTCGAACGCCGCGAAATGTTTTTTATGAACCGGTCTATACGACACGACAACAATATTTGATCATCGCGGCTTTAACGCTTGTCCTCAGTCTAATTGTCGGCTATTTGATGTCGAAGCAGTTGACCGCGCCGATGCTTGAACTTGTGAATAAGATCGAGAAAAGCACCTCGCCCAAACCGATCGTTCTTGAGCGAGCGGGATCTAATGAGGTCAAGACACTCGTTGCCGCCTATAACGAGTATGCACAACGGATGGAAAATGCGCGTCTTGAGCAATTGAGTCAGCAACAAACGATGTTACATCAAGAAAAATTAGCATCACTCGGTCAATTAGCAGCCGGGATCGCGCATGAAATCCGTAATCCATTGACGCCTGTCAAGATGACCTTACAGTTGTTAGCGGCGGAAAAAGATCGTGATCCTGAAATGCTTGTGCTTGCCTTATCAGAACTCGATCGGGCGAATGGTATGATTCAAACGATGCTCGATCTGTCAAAAGGTGAGAACAATGCGCTTCGAAAAACGACGATTGATATGAATGATTTAATGAAGAAATTGACATATATCCTCGAAGCTGAAGCGCATCATTACGAGGCGGACTGCAAGATTTATACACCATCCTTTATGCCGAAGATTTATGCGTCAGAAGAGGGGATCTTGCAGATTTTAGCAAACTGTGTCCGAAATGCCCTACAAGCTGTTGCGTTTAAAGGACCGGACGGCATATGTCATCTGCATGTCCATGTCTATCCAGAAGAGGTCGTCTTCATTGTTCAGGATAACGGAATCGGTATGGACGGAGATCAAATCGAACATGTCGGTCAAGCGTTCAAAACATCGAAAGTCGACGGAAATGGACTTGGGATCTTCATGTCGAAACAAATCGTCCGTGATCATAAAGGGAAAATGATCTTTGATAGTAAGCCGGGCGTCGGTACGACGATTCAAGTTCACTTGCCACGAAAGGAGCAAATGGAATGAAATTCAATAAGGCCTGGTTATTCGTCCTGATTGTCTGGATTTCATCCGTTCTGTTCATTTCCAACTTGTTCGTCAATCCAGATCCTAGTCCACAACGTCATCTCGTTGGATTTACGATCGTGAATGATAAGCATGAGTTCGCACAACGGCTCGTCGATGCGTTCAAGACACAAGCCAAACTGAATAAATACGAAGCGGTCGTCACGACTTCCCATAACTCACGCATCAATGAACGGGAGCAGATTCAAGAGTTCATTCGGATGAAAGTCGATGCGATCTTCGTGACGACACTAGATGACGTCTATATCGCTAATGCATTAGAAGAAGCGGCTCGTGCCGGGATTCCGGTTTTTGCCATCGATCGATTAATCCGCTCCGATGCAGTCGTCAGTTCAATCACTTCAAATAATCAATTGATTGGGGAACAACTTGCATCATTCATTAAACACGAACGTATCAAGCAGACGGGACGAGCTACCGCCAATATCATTGAAGTCGCAGGGACAGCAAACGTCAATACAACCAATGAACGACACCGAGGATTTTTGACTGGTCTTGAGCGTGAGCCGGAACTTCAGATTGTCGAATCCGTTAATGGGGATTACGACCCCATCACTTCAGAAAAGGTCATGACGCAGGTGATTGAGTCAGGAATTCCGTTTGATGCCGTCTATTGTCATAATGACGATATCGCGCTCGGTGTCCTCGAAGCATTGAAAAAAGCAGGCATCAAAGGAAAAATAATTGTCGGCATAGACGGGAATCGTGCTATATTAGAAGCTGTTGACATGAAATCGATGGATGCGACGGTCGTCCAGAGTGCTGATGAGATGATGAAAGTCGCCTTCAGTGCATTGAAGCTTCATACGAAAAACAAAAAGATTCCAACTCGTTTTTATACGTACTCCTATCTGTATGACGGTAGTAGACCCATAACCATGTTGAACTAATCGAGAGGCAGAAGCCTCAGCAAATAAGGAAAGGACGGTGTCAATTCATGAATGGATTCAGCCATTATCAATTACACCCGTTCGTCATCGAAGCACTCGATGACGCCCGCATCACAAAACCGACCGACATTCAGTCGCGGATCATCCCAGCTGCAGTAAAGGGACGCGATATCATCGGTCAATCACAAACAGGAACAGGAAAAACGTTATCGTTCCTTCTTCCAATCGTTCAAAACGTCGATCCAAAGCTTCAAGAATTACAAGCCATCATCGTTGCTCCAACGCGCGAACTTGCATGGCAAATTCATGAAGAACTGAAATCGTTACTCGTGAAGGAACCAGACTTCATCAAGACGAGTCTTATTACAGGTGGAATGGATCGCGAACGTCAAATCGGTCGTGTGAAAGTCTCACCTCAAATCGTTATCGGAACACCGGGACGTATTTTAGACCTATTCAAAGAACAGGCTTTAAAACCACATTTCGTGAAGCACTACGTTATCGATGAAGCGGATCAAATGCTCGACATGGGCTTCTTGCCAGAAGTTGACCGGATTGCGCAAGCTCTTCCAGAACAGCTTCAGATGATGGTCTTCTCAGCAACGATTCCTGAGAAATTGCAACCGTTCTTGAAAAAATACATGAACAACCCGCGTTATGCGCATGTGGATCCAAAACAACAGACAGCGAAGAAAATCGTTCACCATACGATTCCGGTCAAGCATCGTGAGCGCTCACAATTGACGTTGAAAGTCGCGAAAGCGCTGAATCCGTATATCTGTCTAATTTTTACGAATACAAAAGCAGAAGCAATCGAAGTCGAAGCTTTGTTCCTAGAAGCAGGACTGAACGTTGGTTCCCTTCACGGAGATCTTCCGGCACGTCGTCGTAAACAAGCCATCAAAGAAATCAACGATGCGAAGTATCAATACGTCATCGTGACGGATCTTGCAGCACGCGGAATTGATATTTCAGGTGTGTCACACGTCATCAACCATGGTATTCCAAAAGATTTGGACTTCTACGTCCACCGTGTCGGTCGGACAGGTCGCGTCGATCAAGATGGATTGGCATACACATTGTTTGAAGATCACGAGAACGGTATGATCAATCGTTTAGAGGACCGTGGCATTCAATTCACGAACGTCGATGTCAAAGGCAGTCAAATCGTCGAGGTCAAAGAACGTCGTCGTGCGAAGCCGCACATGAAAACTGCTGTCTCGAAGACAGCGCATAGCCGTCTGTCGGGTGAAGCAGCAAAAGCGAAAAAGCGCGTTAAACCAGGTTATAAGAAGAAGCATCAATATAAGTTGAAAGAAACAGCAAAACGTGAACGCATCAAAGAACAACGTGGTGTCGGTCGCGCGCAACGTAAAGAAAACGCACGCAAATCAAAATAACTCCATTGATGACACCCGTGAAATGAAAAAACATTTTTCGGGTGTCTTGTCGTTTTCAAGATTTGGTACACTGTAAAAAGAGAAAGGTGGAAAAGAACATGAAAATAGGTTCACACGTCTCCGTTTCGGGGAAAAAAATGCTGTTAGGTGCAAGTGAGGAAGCGGCATCTTACGGTGCAACGACGATGATGGTCTATACAGGAGCACCTCAAAATACACGCCGTAAGCCGATGGAAGAGTTACGGATTCAAGAAGCATTGCAACATATGAGTGCTAATGGAATAGAGGAAATCGTCGTGCATGCGCCGTATATCATCAACTTAGGGAATACGACGAAACCCGAGACATTCGAACTCGCTGTTTCGTTTTTAGCAGCAGAAATTAAACGAGCAGAAGCGCTTGAAAAGGCGCAACACATCGTATTACATCCTGGTGCGCATGTCGGTGCTGGGGAAGAAATCGGAATCAAACGGATCGTCGAAGGACTCAATGAAGTACTGACAGGTGACGAACAGGTCAAGATCGCGCTTGAGACGATGGCTGGAAAAGGATCGGAAATCGGAAAAACCTTCGAGGAACTTGCTCAAATCATCGAAGGCGTCACACATCATGATCGTCTGTCCGTCTGTCTCGATACATGTCACGTGCATGATGCAGGATACGATATCGTGCACGACTTAGATGGTGTTCTTGAACAATTCGACCGGATCGTTGGACTGGATCGTCTTGGTGTCATCCATGTAAATGACTCAAAGAATATCCGTGGTGCTCGAAAGGACCGTCATGAAAATATTGGTTTCGGTGAGATTGGATTTGATGTCTTACATCGTGTCGTGCATCATCCTGCTCTAGCACATTTACCGAAAATCTTAGAGACGCCATACATCGGGCTCGATCCAAAGAAAAAAGTGGCACCGTATAAACAAGAAATCGATATGTTACGTTCGGGTGCGTTTGATGCAGACTGGCGTCTACCGATTCTAGGAGCACCAGTCGAATAACTCATAAAGGGGTGTCTGTGATGTGTCATATACTCGTCGTTGATGAGACTAGTTTTGCGATACGACAAGCTGTTGTCCACTACTATGAAACAAAGGAACCGTTTTATTTGCCGGCAGAACTGGTAGAGGGAGAAGAGGTGTTTCTTGCGACGACTGACGGTATCATGGCGTATGCTGAAGCCTTGTTCACCGAGTATACGACACGTCCAGAAGATC
Organism: Exiguobacterium sp. UBA5002; assembly: GCF_002396765.1. NCBI lineage: Bacteria > Bacillati > Bacillota > Bacilli > Caryophanales > Exiguobacterium > Exiguobacterium sp. UBA5002. The sequence continues at coordinate 12,118 of NZ_DGYQ01000021.1, read as the reverse complement.
CATTTTGGTTGACGAATGCTGACGACTCGGAAGGGTCATATGTGTGCCTTGATCTCATCAGTGTGGATTTACGTCATCCCTTACTTGGACGACCACTCGATCAACTTGGTCTTAAAACTGGACCGGTCGAAGGCGTGTTTCGCACGCGTCTGCTTGATTCATGGCAGTATGGGTATTTCGAAACGGATGTACTGACACTCGAACAATCTAAACAACGTCGAATCGAGCGCTTCAAGGAGCGAAATCATCTGGAACAAGTCGCGCGTCAATGTATGCATTGTGAAGATTCTAGGCAGTCGATACTGGAATGGCATTTGACACCAGAAGGATATCAGACGGTTTGCCCGACCTGTCACCGATGGTTACATCAACAGATGCTTCATGCGGTGGATACGGCAGCAGCAACGGAAGAGAGTGAGTAAAATCTTTTCCTATTCAAGCAGAGCTCGCACGATCGACATTTAATCATTAAAACTATAAAAAGAATCAAAAAACAGTTCTCTTTTCTGCGCTGGCAGCAAAGAGAACTGTTTTTGTTTGGATTAGAAAAAGCGTTCTACTAAAAATAGATAGATTTTCATCCCAAGGAAGACACCGAAGATTCCGACGACGGCTGGAAAAACAGGTGGGGCAGGAATCGGCAGTTTCAGTGCGGTAAACACGACGCCGCAGATGACGCCGGCGAGAAGGGATAATAAGATTTGCTGAAGCATACATTTCGTCCTTTCTGCTGTAAATCAACATTTGAAGTAGAGTACGTAGTAAAACATGACCAACATCATGTAGCATTTTGATCAAGAATGACTTTGTCCTCTTTCTTTTCGATTGTGATCCACTTTTGTGTTAATGGTGTTGTAAAACTAGGTTTTTGTTTGAGTTTGCCGCTCGTATAGTCTTGAATCAGCAACTGGGATTCACAGCTCTGTTTTCCGTCCTTCACGTAATGATAAGATCCATCCGCTGCCTGTTCACGCGACTTCACATTATCAGCAAGGGCGAGGGCGAGACAATCCTTTAGATATTGTTTATGTTCTTCGTCCATGATCGGGAACAAGATTTCAATCCGTTTTCGCATGTTGCGTGTCATCCAGTCAGCGCTTGACCCATACATCAAATCCTGCCCGTTGTGATGGAAGTAGAAGATGCGTGAATGTTCCAAATAACGATCAACGATCGAGATGACGCGAATGTTCTCCGAAACACCTGGAATGCCAGGACGCAGACAACAGACGCCACGAACGATAAGTTCGACTTGTACACCGGCGCGCGATGCCTTATAAAGACGTAAAATGATGTCTTTCTCTGTTAAACTATTCATCTTGGCGACGATTCGACCGTTTCCGTGTTTTTGATGATGATGGATTTCTTCATCAATCAATGACAGGAACTTCTCAAGCATCGCGTTCGGTGAAGTTTGGATGACGTTCCATTCCGGTTGTTCCCCGTATCCGGACAACCAGTTGAAGAAGTTTGTCGCATCTTCGGCGATTTCTTCTCGAGCGGTCAGTAATCCGACGTCCGTGTATAGTTTCGCCGTCGAATCATTATAGTTGCCGGTGCCAAGATGGGCGAAACGCTGAATCTTTCCTTCGTGGAGTCGGACGACGAGCGTGATCTTCGAGTGCGTCTTTAAATCACTATATCCGTAGATGACATGAGCGCCGGCTTTTTCTAGCTGCTTTGCCCACTCGATGTTCTTCGCCTCGTCGAATCGAGCTTTGAGTTCGACGAGGACAGTGACCTGTTTCCCGTTCTCGGCTGCTGTTTTTAAGGCTTTAATGATCGGTGAGTCACCAGATACGCGGTAAAGGGTTTGTTTGATGGCAAGGACGTTCGGATCATTCGCCGCTTGGACGATGAACCGGACGATCGGATCAAACGTATGATACGGATGATGCAAGAGATAGTCGCGTTCGAGTAATTGATTGAACAGATTTTTTGAACTATCGAGTGCGGGTGGGTCGACCGGCATGATCGTTTGATAGATCAAATGATCATATTCAACACCGATTTGACTGTAGAAGGCGAAGGAGAACGTCAAATCAATCGGACCATCCACAGCAAAGATATCGCGTTCCTGCAAATCAAGTACATCGCGTAGCATGTTGACTAGTTCAGTATTGATGGCAGCTTTTTGGACTTCAAGTCGAATTGCTACCCCCCAACGCCGTTTTTTTAATTCCTTTTCGATTAACTTCAATAAATCGTGTGTCCCTTCTTCGTGAAACGGAAGGTCGGCATTTCGGGTGATCCGAAATGGCATGGCAGACAACACGCGATAGCCTTTAAATAAACTGTCAATGAAGGCGATGATGACGTCTTCGAGTAAGATGACAGCCGTCGTCTCGTCATCTTCTACCGGTAAATCGACGAATCGCGGTAAAACAGCAGGTACTTGTACGAGTGCCAAATTTCGTTTCGTCCCGTCTTCTGCTTCAAGAACCGTTGCGATGTTAAGTGATTTTGAAGACAACATCGGGAACGGACGATAGGCATCGACAGCAACAGGCGTGAGTACCGGAAAAACTTGTTCACGGAAAAAGGATTTTACATAGGTCGTTTGTTCTGAAGTCAGGGCGTCGTATTTTAAGAATGTAATGCCTTCATCGGATAACGTCTGATTGATTGCTTGAAATGCTTCGTATTGCCGATCGACTAACTCTTTTGTTTTCAACGCGATCGCACGTAACTGTTGTTTAGGTGTCATCTGTTGTTTATTTTCCGGTTTATTGAACCCGGCGAGCACTTCATCCTTTAAGCCACCGACCCTTACCATATAGAACTCGTCTAAATTGGAACTAAAGATACCGAGAAACTTAAAACGTTCCATTAATGGATTGCGTGTGTCAAAAGCTTCAGCCAGTACACGTTCGTTGAACTGGAGCCAGCTGAGCTCACGATTGTTGAAATGTTCCGGTATGTCGAGCTTCATGAAGGAAGATCTCCTTTCGTTTCGAAGGTAATCGTACAATCAATGATTCGTTCCAGGTGTTTCTTTTGTTTTTCGGCTTTTTCGACTTCAAATCCATAATCGTGATCGCCTGTATCGAGGACGAATTGGAGTTGGTCCTTTTTAAGGAACAGTTCCAAATGATCGACAGCTTTTCGTTCCGTCACGTCGAGGGCATGGCTTAACTTGAGTAAAGAACCGAGTAAGTCGAAGCGGTCCAGTGATTCTTCCGTGAACCATTCTTTAAACGGCTTTGCGAATTGTTGCATCCGTTTCGCTGAAGAATAGGAGCTGACAAGGGAGAGCGCAACGCGATCCTTGTGCGTCATGCCATTCATTTCGGTGTTCGTCAACAAATAAAACGTTTGGTCTGATCGCGTATCCGGATTAATGTATTGACCGCAATAAAACAAACGACTTGCGGAATCGAGGAGGCGTAAATCGGACGCTCGTTCTGATACCAGGTCTAACGTGACGAGTTGACGGTACATCGATTTAGCAAGTGTTCCGATATACGACGCACGATCACGATTGACCTTATAATCACTTTCAAGCTGATAGAGGCTCTGCTCACGTACGTTTTCAATCCGGCGGTATGCTTCGTCCTGCACGTCGAACTCGTAAACAAGACCTTCACGAAGACCGAGATTGCTCATGATGAATTCTTCCGCTTCGATGTGTTGAGCTAACCCTTGGATCGCAATCAATGCCGGCAGGAAAATATCGATTCGATCCTTTGATAACCCTTCGATTTTCGATAGCTGTTTCGCTGATTTCCCTTCCAGATCATCGACCATCTTCGCGAGTTCCTTCGCCTTGATTTGATATTGATGAACGCTCCGAAGCGGATAATCCTGATTGGATTGATGGATACGAACGAAGTTTCGGGCAGAACCACCGACACCGATTAAAGGAAGCTTTTTATCACTTAGCCATGGTATCGATTCGAATTGTTCCCGTAAGAATTTCACCAACTTCTTCTTATCACTTGCACTAAGTGTCTCGTCGGAAACGAATTGCCGTGTCAATGTGACGGCGCCAAATGGAAAGCTATGATACGCTACCATCTCGCGATTTTCGATCAAGGTGACTTCCATGGAACCACCGCCGATGTCGACAGAAAACCCATCTGTCAGGAAGGTAGAATTGATGATAGCAAAATAACCATAGTATGCTTCTTGTTCGTCTGTTAGAACCTGAATGGAAAAAGGTGTGTTTTCAGTAACGGATTTAACAATTGCTTCTCGATTCGTCGCATTACGAATAGCAGCGGTCGCGACGCAAATCGTCTCTTCGACCTCATGGGTGACACCGACTTCGTAAAATCGATGTAACGTTTCTTCGAGTAACGAGATGCCTGCGTCGTCAAGTGCTCCGTCTTTATTGATATGAGCAGATAAACGCGCGACGACTTTAATGTTAATCTTCTCGATGTAACGACCAGAAGCGATCGGATGGAAGATGACATAACGAATTGAGTTGGAACCGATATCGATGACTGCAAGTTCTTGTTTCAAGTGACCTCGACTCCTCTCTGCGATGCGTGCATTAAAAGATTTCCCTTCCTGAACAAGCCGGAAACAGCTAGTTTCTGTCTTTATTGTACCTTGATTTTTTTCAAAGGAGGATAGGAAGTTGCTAGAGTTGCACCAATAATTAGCGAACGCTATAATAAGACAGTTGATTAAGACGTAATTATTCCGTTTTACGAAAACGGAAGGAGTGAAAATAAATGGAAACACCAATCATCGAGATTGATCAAGTCAGTTATGATTATCCAGATCGCCGGGTATTGAATCAAGTTTCGTTTCAGGTTCAACAAGGACAATTCTTAGCAATCGTCGGGGAAAATGGATCTGGGAAATCGACGCTGATCAAATGTATCTTAGGTTTATTGCAACCGAAAGGAACGATTCGCTTATTCGGACAACCCCAATCGCAATTCAATGAATGGTGGCGAATCAGCTATGTCTCGCAAAAAGCAGCTTCGTTTAACTCGGGTTTCCCGGTAACTGTCGCAGAAGTCGTCGAGATGGGGTTGTATGCTAAAAAAGGACTTTTTCGTCGTTTGTCACGCGATGATCGAGACAAAGTACGGACTGCCCTTGAAACAGTCGGGATGTGGGAACGCCGTGATTCAAAAGTCGGCGACTTGTCCGGCGGTCAACAACAACGCGTCTTCATCGCGCGTGCGCTCGTCAACGATCCAGACTTAATGATTTTAGATGAACCAACTGTTGGTGTCGATCAGCGATACGTGAAAGAATTTTATGAAATTCTTGAAGAACTGCGTCGAGATAAACGGCGAACGTTCGTCCTTGTGACACATGATATCCATTTCGTCAGCAAACTCGTCACGGATGTCATTCATTTGGTCGATGGACGCTTAGGTTGTAACTGTGGCATTAAAGAGTATTGGGAACTAGATGAACAGACGATCCGCTCCCTCTATCCAGTTCCGGGACGTGTCCTCGTTCACGAAGGGAAGAGTGTCCAATGATCGAAGCATTCATGACGTTGAAATTTTTACAGTATGCTTTAGTAGCTGCCATTTTAATTGGATTCACGGCCCCATTGATTGGCTCGTTCGTCGTCGTCCGGCGGATGAGCCTGATCGCAGATGCACTTTCGCACGTCACGTTAGCTGGGATTGCACTCAGTCTCTTGATTTCTGGTATGGTCGCGCAATTAGCGGACTTAAATCCACTGTACTTAGGAATCGTGACGTCGGTCATCGCGGCATTGACGATTGATTGGTTGCGCGCTAAATATAAGCATTTTCAAGAACTCGCGATTCCGATCATCATGGCAACAGGGATGGGGCTCGGTGCGACATTCATTAGTCTTGCGAACGGCTTTTCAATGGATCTCGTCTCCTTCTTATTTGGAACGGTTTCGGCTGTTGCCTTAACGGATGTGTACACGATTCTTATCGTGACGGTCGTGGTCGTCATCTTCGTCTTTGCCTTTTATAAGGAATTGTTGTTCCTCTCATTTGACGAGGAACAGGCACGTGTCTCGGGAATTCGACTTCGTTTAGTTCACATTCTCTTTATGATCGTCGTTGCGCTTGTGATCGCGATTAGTATGCGAATCGTCGGAATTTTACTTGTCTCAAGCTTAATCACGTTGCCGGTTGCGGCAGCACTTCGAATTGCCAAAAGTTTTAAGACGACGATTTTTTTAGCTATCATCTTCGGTGAGATTGCAACAGTACTTGGACTCATCCTGGCTTATCAGTTTGATTTAGCACCCGGCGGAATGATTGTCCTACTTGCCGTGCTCGAACTGATCATCGTCATGCTGTTAGAACGTTTTTGGATAGGAGGTAAAACACATGAAGACGAACATCGAACAAGCGCGTGAACGAATGAAGGCTTCGGGGTTTAAAATGACGCCGAAACGTCTGGATTTGCTATCGTATCTGTTTGAAGTGAATCGGTATGTCAGTGCGCGGGAAGTGGCAGAAGCTCTCCGGACGTCTCATCCTTCGTTAAGTTATGATACGATTTATCGAAACTTGAATGATTTTTCGGAAATCGACTTATTAGAAGTGACGGAATTAGACGGTGAGATGAAATATCGGGCTGCTTGTGCTTCCGGTCATCACCATCATCATTTGATATGCCGAATCTGCGGCAAGACGGAGACGTTGAATGTCTGCCCGATGGAGTGGATTTCACCCGCTCAAGAGACTGGTTTTGAAGTCGAAGATCATAAATTCGAAATCTATGGACGTTGTGCGAATTGTCAACGCTTGACGTCTTAAATAGAAGGGAACGTCCATTCGGGACGTTTCTTTTTTGTTTTTATACGACTAGTCCTGATTAAAACGGGAATAGTCGAACAGAGGTGATGAGATGATGATTTATGATACACAGGAAGCACGACAAATTGATGAGTGGGCACGGACATCTGGGCTACCGCTCGAGGTGTTAATGGAGCGAGCCGGAAGTCAGATCGCAACACAGATTAAAACGCGCCATTCGAAGGCAGAACGAATACTGATTTTGTGTGGAACCGGTAATAATGGTGGGGATGGTTATGTCATTGGTCGCGAACTGATACGTGACGGATTCGATGTCACGCTATTCACTCCGTTTGGAAAGAGTCGTTCGGATAGTGCGGCGATGCATACTCATTATGCAGAAGCGTTCGGACTTGTAGCCGAAAAACCATGTGGTCGATATGATGTCATTTTGGATGCCTTATACGGTACTGGATTTGATCCAGGTCGGATTAATCCGGAATTCGAGGCGCAGTGTGCATTCGTATCGGAACAAAAGCAGCAAGGAGCACGCATCTATGCAATAGATGTTCCGAGCGGTGTGCCGACGGACCATACTATAGGATTCAAAGAGATAGCGATTCGAGCAGATGCGACATTTCAATTGCATGCGATGAAACGATCTACCTTTTTGATACGGACGGCACCGTTTTATGGAGAATCAGAAACGCTAGATATCGGATTACCGGCTTTTGGTGAATGGCGCGTCTCACCTAAGGATCTGGCTTCCTTGTTTAAGCGGGAACCATACGGTCACAAGGGGACATACGGAACGGCATTATTGATTGGAGGAAGTGACACGATGCCGGGATCCATCCAACTCGCGACGCGGGCAGCCTTAAGAACGGGAGTCGGTAAACTACAAGTCGCGACGACGTCACTTGCGAAACAGGGGATCATCGTTCAAGCACCGGAAGCGATGGTCATGGACCAGACGTTACCGGCGATTCAGAACGTGCTATCTTCCATATCAGCAGTTGGAATCGGTCCTGGTTTATCGCAAGAAGTAGCCGAAACATGGGTGGATCATCTACTTGAAAGTGATCTACCGGTAGTGTTAGATGCCGGAGCACTAATAAAAGAAAGTTACCCAGAACGAACCGCGCCGATCATCGTCACACCGCATATTGGCGAATTCGCTCGGATGACGAATCAGACTGTTGCAAGTATTCAAGATGATCTATTCGGTCAAGCAACTGAGTATGCCGTCTTGCATCAAGTAACTGTCGTTTTGAAATCCCATGTCATTTTAATCGCTAAACCAGATGGAGGTGGGTTTGTCATCTCTGGTGCATCGAGTGGTCTCGCAAAGGGAGGGAGCGGGGATACCTTGTTTGGAATTTTAACGAGTCTCCTTGCGCAACATCCATCAGGAGATGTCGAAAGAACGCTAGCGCTAGGAGCAGAGTGGTATGCGCGTGCTTCAAAACAAGTTGAACGACGATTACATCCAAGTAGTTTGTTAGCAACGGATGTCATCGAAGAGTTAGGACGATTTGGGTTATAGGACAATAATTGTTAGAGAAAAGTCTTCCGCGACACGTATGAGGGAAGACTTTTCTTTTTAGGAAAGAATTGACACGTTCGATACGATAGGAGTATCATCAAGCGATGTCGAAACCTATATACGAAAAAACTAATGGAAAGGAGGGAGATACATGGAGGACATTGTTCGGAAACAACAATGGTGGATCGGAAATTTTGCCCTTTTCATGATGCTTGTTGGCGCTTTAATCATTTATACGACGACGGAAGAGACGATAAAGAATGCATATTTAAGTCGTTCTGTCATTATTTCATTTTTAGTCCTCATGGGGATTTTTATTTTTTATATCAGTCGTCGTAAGATGGACGTGGTGTTGCAAACCCACTTATTGTCCTTGATGTTGCTCGTTGTTCCAATCACTTCGATTAGTTTTTTACCTTATGCGGCGGTCACCGTTTGGGTTAGCAGTTTTTTGTTTTTAATGATCGCTTTGATTTCGTATCAACGAATCATGATGTGGTACGCCATCATCATTGCCATCGCAACTAGTTTTTACGTCATGTGGAATGCCGATACCGTGACGGTGAAAATTGATCCGACTGATCATTATGGACGAATTGGCATGATTATAATTGGTGTTTCAATCGCCCTTGTCATCAATCACTTGCATATCCGTAATTTAAATCGTTTGAATGATTTGGCGATACAACTACACGATACGGCACGCTGTGACGAAGAAACAGGTATTTTGAATCGTCAAGGATTGAACGAAGTCGATTTCCCAAGACCTGAAAAACAGCTCATTTTTGTCGGGATTCATTTAGAAAATTATTATGAGTTGGCACGGTATTTTGGAGAAGACATTCAGTCACAAGTGTTACGGGCATGTATCGAACGGCTCAAGCGAAAACTACCTCCATATCAAGCTTTTGCTCGAATCGAAGCAGGAACGTTATTGATCGTCATGGAAAAGCCGGACAAGGTGGCATGTAAGGAAGTGATGGAAAAATTAAGTCAAGAAATTTCCATACCTTACGAAATCGAAGGGCATCATGTCTACGTCAACATATCCATCGTCATCGATAATGGAGAAGGGGCGACGGACAATCGGAAGCGTCGAGTACAGCAGTTATTGACTGCGCTACAGGAAGCCGCTCAACAAAATGAACGTGTGATGTGCATTGACCAAGCCTGGCGAAAGGATCAAGAATTGCGAGTCAAAGCAGCACAATCATTAGCACAGGCTAATATTGAAACGGACTTTCACCTCGTCTATCAATTGCAGTACGATGTTCGATCAGAGCAATTCATTGGTCTTGAAGCATTGGTTCGCTGGAAGACCTCGTTGCAAGGAGCTGATCGACCATCCGTCTTCATCCCGATTGCTGAAAAAAGTGACTTGATGATTCGTCTAGGAGAATGGATTTTTGAGGAAGGGTGTAAGACGCGTAAAGCATTGATCGGTCTCGTTCCGGATGAATTTACCTTATCGGTTAATGTATCGCCACGACAATTGACGAGTGAGTCATTCATGCCATTCATTGAACGAACGCTACTCAAGTATGCACTAAAGCCGCAACAGATTAAGATCGAGATCACGGAAAGTCAGTCGCTTGATTTTGAGAGTCAATCGATTCATCGAGCGCTCAAACGCATCAAAACACTCGATTTTCCAGTTTCTCTTGATGATTTCGGGACTGGTCATGCCTCGTATCACGTCCTCGAACGTTTATTACCGTTACGTCAATTAAAGATTCCAAAGCAATTCATTGAACAAATCGGAGCATCAGAGAAACGACAATCAATTCTTGAGTCGATTTTTCAATTGAGTCAGTCGATGCATGTCGAATGTATCGTCGAGGGGGTAGAGACGGGAGAAGAAGTACGCATTGCCAAAGAAATCGGGATTCATTTGTTCCAAGGCTACTTCTTCGCTAAACCGGTACCACTCGAAGAAATCATCTGTCTACTACAAAAAACGAATGAAGGAACGATTCATTAATCCCTAAAAAGCCACTTCAGTCCGAACCTTTCGGAGAGAAGTGGCTTTTTCATACAGTATTTATGATTGGTACAGTCGATATTGATTTCGGCCTTGTGTTTTTGCTTCATACAAAGCAATATCTGCTTGCTTGAAGACCGTTTCAGCGGGATGATGATGAGCGTAAGCAATTCCAGCAGATACCGTGATCGATACAGCGTGATCCTGCATGACAAATGGCGTTTGTTGAACGGCTGCCACGATTGTTTCTGCTAAATGAATAGGTTCGTAAAGGTCACAATCTGGAATGATGACGATGAACTCTTCACCGCCATATCGACCAACTGTAACAGGTGCGGGACAATGTTCATTCAATACAATCGAAAAATGGCGCAAGACGGCGTCGCCGCCGGCGTGACCATGCGTGTCATTCACACTCTTGAAGTGATCTAAGTCAAACAAGATGACGCCCCAAGAAGCTCTGTTTTTTTCAAGCGTCGTGACCTTTTCCAAAATGACATGTCGATTCGCAAGCCTTGTTAATTGATCGGTCGAAGCGAGATAGGATTGATAAGAGTAAAGAACAAAATGTTGTTGCAGGAGTAGTGACAAACGATAAAACAAAACGGCTCCGCCAATCGTTAAGATGAAATAAGGAATATAAATCGTCCTCCAGGCATCTACAGGGGAATTACTCGTAATCAGTCGCCAAAGAACAAGTAGAGAACCGACTGTCACGATGGCGGTAAAAAAATATCCTTGCCGTGTAATGAACCGACGACAAATAAATGACAGCATCAAAAAACCGAGTAGCGTTATGACAGAACTAAGTAGGACATTTATAGAATCGCCATTATCGATCAAAAAACGATAAATCAAAAGCATTAATCCCGTCACTGTGATACTGATGTTACCACCGAATAAAGCGGATAAAGCGAGAGGTAACAAACGCAAGTCAATCAGTGCGCCGTTTAAATCGATCGCATGATGCATAAGAAGAATACCGGTGATCCCATTAGCAAAACCAAAATACAGCCGAGTAGACATCATCGAGTCGGGTTGAATCGGTAAACGATCACGAAGCAGATAAAAGGCGAATGTAGAAACGAGAAAAATAATACAAATATTAACAAAAAAAGATATTCACTGTAGCAAGCATCATGAAGCACTTCCTAGTATAAAATTTAAAACGAAAATCATTGTAAGATATCTCAGAGTTCAATAACATGAAAAATGGAAAAAACAGCCTAATCGGCTGTTTTTGAACTGCTCCCTGTCAAGTAGACAGGACAAATAATAAAAATCTCTTAAACGGCTTGAGCTCTGTATTCTAACGGAGCCAAGCCGTTTAACCGTTGTTGGTACCGTTCTTCATTATAGAAATGAATATATTTCTGGATTGCGAGTCGGAGTTCGTCGAAC
>NZ_DGYQ01000021.1:0-317 GCF_002396765.1 Exiguobacterium sp. UBA5002 | reverse complement strand
TAGATAATAACTTTCGCACTTCAACGCTCCCCAAAAGGACTCCATCGGTCCGTTATCAATACATCTTCCAACCCGAGACATGCTTTGTGTAATGCCTGCTACGCGTGTCATATGACGAAACGCATGAGAAGTATATTGAAATCCTCGATCACTATGAAGCAAGGGACGACTTCCCGGTGCGCCCTGTAGGGCGAGTTCGAGAGTATCGAACACGAGCTGATTATTATTGGAGTGCCCAAGAACGAAGGCACGGATGGATCCATCATATAGGTCTAGTATGGCGCTCAAATATGCCTTCTGAGAGGCGCCGTACTTCA
>NZ_DGYQ01000015.1:0-34319 GCF_002396765.1 Exiguobacterium sp. UBA5002 | reverse complement strand
GTTCAGTTTTCAAAGTTCGTCGTGTCGTTTTCAGCGACTTTAATAAGATATCACGGAATAACTTAAGCGTCAATCCCTTTTTGAAATCTTTTTTCTTTCTCGTCACCGTCCAGTGCGTGTTGCCCTGTCGACATGTATTAATATACTATCTCGGTATAATACCGTCAATAGTTTTTCTAAAAAACTTTTGAAATCTTTTTCCTTCTATATATAGCCAAAACAACATATAGAAAAAAATAAAGCCGATCGTCATACGACCGGCTCATACGTTACGAGTTCGACCCCTGCTCCTTTAGTTGTTTGATACGAAATCCTGATCAGACCTTTTCGCATGAAGAAATCAATCAGACTACTTAAATCTACTTTGACTTCTTGCAGTCGCTCTTCTTCCATCAATTCATACATCGTCCAAGGACTTGTCCGCTCACGCATGATTTCAAATAAATAGCGTCCTCCCGATAAGACCTTCGACTGCAGAAGATGCTCAAGTCCAATCAAGGCGAGGTGAATACGTTGATCTAATGTCTCTTCACTCATCAATAATTGTTCATATAGTTTATAGACATCCGGATCATCGAGTCGCGCTTGTTCCCAGACGACTGTCTCGGGATGTTTTCCTTTTTCCAGAACAGATAATCGCGCGAGATGATGTAATGCGTGATGGACGTGTGTATAGGCATCATAATGATGTCCGCGACTGAACAAGTTCCTTCCATCTTGGAAACGACGCAAAAGTTTAGCGAACGAAATCGTCATCTGTAAACATCTTTCCTCCTCAGGAAAGTTTAATAGCTGCCGTTTTAAATCAACTAAGTAATCATTTCGTTCAAACACGATCGTTCCTTCCGCAATCCAGTGAATCGCACGTCGATTGGCATTTAACAAAATCCAGCGTGATAAGACATCTTCATGTACGAGGTGTAATGATACCTTTAGTGTATTCAGTCGATAATGTTTGATCGTCCACTCGACTTCTGGGTCTCTCGTGATGACGACAAGAAGTGTATCAAATTGATCCGTCAGGGAATCCCGTGGTTGCCGTTTCTCAACAGCAATGATCCCTTGTGTTTCACGATAAGCCGCGTACTCCGAATAAATCGTTCGTGTTGCTTGTTCCATGTACTTCTCACCCTTCTATACGAACTCGTCGTTACCATTTTCGACAAAAAAACAAGCTTTCCTTCTTCAGGCAATCCCACTTCTTATGCTAGACTGACAACAGGGGGAATTCACTTGAAAAAACAACGTAAAAATAAAATAAACCGCGCGCGAAACTTAGCTATGTTTCTCGTCTTCGGTGGGATGCTCGTCATGTATGTCGGTCTATTGCTCAAACAATTTGAAATCATCATGGTCTTACTCATGCTTCTCGGTTTCGTCATGGTTCTCGCCAGTACGGCACTCTATTTCTTGATTGGTCTGACATCAACGAAGGCAGCTGTCGTCACTTGTCCGAACTGTGGAAAAGAAACAAAGGTCCTTGGTCGAGTCGACTTATGTATGCATTGCGATGAACCATTGACGATGGATCCATCTCTTGAAGGAAAAGAATTCGATGAAAAATATAATAAACACAATAAACGAGCTCCCCGCTAAGGCAGCTCGTTTTTTTATTGGACATTCGATTGACAGTCCGGGCAAGTTCCGTACACTTCTAATCGGTGACGATCGACTTTAAAGCCTGTTAAATGCGCCGCAACCGTTTCGACATCATCGAGCACAGGATAATTGAAGTCAACGATCTTTCCGCAATTTTCACAGATCATGTGGTAATGGCGTGTCGTAACGAAGTCGAAGCGACTTGAAGCGTCTCCGTAATTCATTTCCTCAACGATTCCTTTTTCTCGAAACACGCGTAAGTTATTATATACAGTCGCCACACTCATGTTTGGAAAACGATGTTCGAGTGCACGATAAATCTCATCCGCTGTCGGATGCGTGTGTCCCGTCGTTAAATATTCCAAAATCGCGTGACGTTGTGGTGTCATTCGAACGCCTGATTCCCGAAGTGACTTCACGGCGTCATCCAGCATTTCGTTAGCCACGTCCATCCCCTCATTTCTATCTTTCATTGATTATCAGATTGTAATCTTTATAATTAGTCTACCTACAAATAGGTATTCCGTCAACGGCTCTGCACCGGATTTGACGTCCATGATACAATCATATCGTGATATTTTTCACGAATCATCGATTGGAGGAATCCTCATGTCTACCCACACTACACGTCCTACTTCAGAGGCGTTATATGAAATCGCACAAGAGTGTATCGTTGGTGGCGTCAACAGCCCATCCCGTTCATTCAAAGCCGTCGGTGGCGGCGCACCTGTCTATATGGAACGCGGAGAAGGTGCTTACTTTTATGATGTCGATGGCAATCGTTATATCGATTACTTAGCAGCCTATGGTCCGATCATCACGGGACACGGTCACCCTCACATTACGGAAGCGATCACCCACGCTGCCCAAAACGGTCTTCTTTACGGCACACCACACCGTCTAGAAATCAACTTTGCACATAAACTACAAAAAGCGATCCCATCGCTTGAAAAAGTACGCTTTACGAACTCGGGAACCGAAGCTGTCATGACGACGATTCGTGTCGCACGTGCGTATACGGGTCGTGAGCTCGTCGTGAAGTTCAGCGGGTGTTACCACGGTCACTCGGATTTGATGCTGATTGCAGCAGGAAGCGGACCAGCGACACTTGGTTCTCCCGATTCAGCTGGTGTCACGAAAGCGACGGCAAAAGAAGTCATCACGACACCGTTCAATGATATCGAATCGTACCGTCAAATCATGGAACAATGGGGCGATCAAGTCGCTTGTGTACTCGTTGAACCGATCGTCGGAAACTTCGGTATCGTCGAACCGCAACCTGGATTCCTTGCTGCGGTCAACGAAATCACGCATGCACACGGCGCACTCGTCATCTATGATGAAGTCATCACAGCCTTCCGATTCACGTACGGCAGTGCACAAGAGTTACTCGATATCCGTCCCGATATGACGGCACTCGGCAAAATCATCGGTGGTGGTTTACCAATCGGCGCTTATGGCGGTCGCAAAGAAATCATGGAACACGTCGCGCCACTCGGTCCGGCTTACCAAGCAGGTACGATGGCAGGTAACCCAGCATCCATGGCTGCGGGTATCGCTTGTCTTGAATTACTTGAGCAGCCTGGTGTCTATGAACAACTCGATCACCTTGGCGCCTTACTCGAACAAGGTGTGCTAGAAGCAGCAAAACGTCATAACGTCACGATTACGATCAACCGTCTAAAAGGTGCCATGACGGTCTACTTCACGGATGAAACAGTTATCGATTATGATGGTGCAGAACGTGCAGATAGCGAGATGTTCGGACGTTTCTTCAAATTGATGCTAGAAGAAGGCGTCAACCTTGCCCCTTCGAAATACGAAGCGTGGTTCTTGACGACGGAACATACGGAAGCCGACATCACAGAGACGATCGCAGCAGTCGATCGTGCCTTTGCTCGACTCTAAGTCTTCCTCCTAAAAAAGCAGCGACCCTCACGAGGATCGCTGCTTTTGTGTTATTCGACGAGTTCCAGATTTTGAATGGCATACAGTTCGAAATACGCACCCCGTTTTTGCATGAGGACTTCGTGTGTTCCGATTTCCGTAATTTGACCATTTTCGATGACGACAATCTTATCGGCATCAGTGATCGTTGATAAACGGTGCGCGACAGTAAATGTCGTCCGCCCTTTCGCGAGACGCGCTAACGAATCTTGAATCATCGCTTCACTCTCCAAATCAAGCGCACTCGTCGCTTCATCCAAGATCAGAATCGGTGGATTTTTCAAGAAGACCCGTGCAATCGCAAGACGTTGTTTTTGACCACCCGATAACTTGACGCCGCGTTCTCCGACCGGCGTATGATAACCGTTTGGTAATCGTTCGATGAATTCATGGGCATTTGCTGCTTTTGCTGCCGCGATGACTTCCTCGTCCGTCGCCTCCGGATTCCCCATCTTGATGTTCATTTGGACCGACTCACTGAAGAGAATCGACTCCTGCATGACCATCCCGATCTGATCGCGAAGACCTCGCAACTTCAAGTCACGAATGTCAACGCCGTCAAGCGTGATCCGACCGGCAGACACATCATAGAAACGCGGAATCAAACTGACGAGCGTTGATTTCCCGCCACCTGACATCCCAACGAACGCAATCCGTTCACCTGCCTGAACGTCAAGCGTCAACCGATCAATCGCTAGCTCGCCGCCTTCTTCATAAGCGAAACTGATGTTTTCGAACTGAACGTTTCCGCGGACATTTTTTGGTTCGCGTGCATTCGGTTTTTCCGTGATGTCATATGGCTCATCTAAAAACTCGAACATCCGGTCCATCGAAGCGATCGACTGCGTCAACGTCGTTGAGGAGTTGACGAGACGACCGAGCGGCGCATACAGGCGATCGATATAACCAATGAACGCAACCATCGTCCCGAGTGTCACTTGTCCGTTCAAGACGAAGAACGCCGCTGTCCCGAAAATGAGGATCGGTGCGAAATCCGTAATCGTCGAGACGACGACGTACGTTCGCGCATTCCAGTTCGTTTGACGCAGCGCCGCTTTTAAGAACCCATCATTTTGATGTTTGAACGCTTTGTTCTCGTGCGGTTCGAGTGCAAAACTACGAATGACTGCCATGCCGTTGACCCGTTCCGTCAAATGACCTTGTAGTTCCGCAAGTGCTGCCGAACGTTCCCGTGTCAATCCACGTAAGCGACCGTAAAAGAACTTAACGGCGAGAGCATAGAATGGTAATGGGATGATCGCGACGAGCGTCAACTGCGGATCAATCGTCCACATGATTGCGATCGCAATGAAAATCGTGATCATATCAAGCCACAGGTTCATTAATCCCGTGACGACGAAGTCTTTCGTCTGCTCGACATCATTGATGATTCGCGAGATGACTTCTCCAGTTTTCGTATTCGAATAAAAACGAAGCGATAATTTCTGAACATGATCAAACAATCGATTCCGTACGTCAAATAAAATCTTCGACGCGGACCATTGCGCGAGGTACTGGCGAACGTATTCGAGCGGCGGTTTGACAATCAAGAAGATGAAGACACCCGCTCCAATCAAATACGCCAATTGTTTACTTTTTTCCGCCATCGGCATCGTGTTTCCAGTTAGGATATTGTCGATGATGTACTTATACAACAACGGAAGTCCGAGTGGGATCGAGAACTTGATGATCCCGACGAAGACCGTCAGGAGGATCTGTTTTTGATACGGCTTGACGAACGCCATATAGCGGCGGATCGAACCTTGTTTCTTACGTTTTGCTTGTGTTGCCACGTGTTTCACTTCCTTCAATTAAAAAAAGACGATGGCGAACCATCATCTCCGATATCTTGTTTCATATTCACGATACCACATATCCACGAAAGCCGGGTTGAATGGACCCTTCCGACTGCGAATCCACTGAATCAGGATTTGGACATTGTCTTTCAAAATACGATCAATCGCCTTCGGATAATTCATCTCGCGGCGATGCTTCTCATACTCGTCCTCATCGAGGATCATGTAGGACATGTCCGGATACACTTTGATATCTAAATCGTAATCAATGTACTTGACTGCTCGATCTTTCTCATCGAACGTAGAAGGTGATCCAAGATTGCAGTAATAGTAAATGCCATCCTCCCGAATCATACAAATGACATTGAACCAGAGTTCTGTTGAAAAGTAACAGATTGCAGGCTCTCGTGTTCGCCACTGACGACCATCCGATTCACTGACCATGATGCGGTCATTGAACCCAATCAATTCTTCTTCCGTCGATTTCAGCACGAGCGTTTCTTCCCAAACTCTGTGTAAGCTCCCGTTATGTTTGAAACTTTGAATCTCAATCTTGCTACTTTCTTTTGGGAATCGACTCATGTGCTACTCCTTTCTAAAGCGTTTTTCTTCCATTCTGTTATACTCTCGTGCTTATTATACCCATTTTCAGAACGCATGAAAAACGAAAGGGTATTTTTTCAGAAAAATGACGGAATTCAGGCTTGAAAGTGATTCAAAATCGCACTTTTTCGTTGTTTGAACATCGGTTTCAAGATGAATGCTTCAATGACGAAGGCGGGCAAGAAGGATGCATACGTCACTTCATCCACGAAAAAGACGCCAGATTCACGTTCTTCGACTCGGTGCACATGGCACCATGCCCGGAATGGATACGGCACTTTTGTACCAACATCGACGAAGACATATTCTTCTACGAAAGGAATCCAAGACGTCCACGAGACAAATAGTGGAGGAACACCAACGCGTAAACGAATCGTATTTCCCGCTCGTGTCCGCGTATCGCCCGACGTCTTCACTTGTGGAAATACCGTCAATCGACTTAAGGCCTTGGCGTCACTTAAAAAATCCCACGCTTGCTCCTTTGATGTATCGACACGTGTCTCAAAACGAAAAGTATGCATTAGATCTCCCCCTTTAATAGTCGATCAATCTTCATTTGCGCGACAGATACCGGATGCGTCGCATATGTTTCCTGATCAACCAGTACCGTCTGGTCCGGCTGTTCCGTCACGCGATAGACAGCAATTTCCCAAATCCGGTGTGAGAAGACATGTCGAACGTGTCCAACAAGCGTTCCATTACGATCTTCTTCTGCTTCTCGAAGTGGGTATTGCCACATACCTGCGAGCAAGCCCGTTTCTGCTCGTTGTTCAATTGCGATTTTTCCGTTCGTTTCATAGACGAGAGCATCATACGGAATAATTTGCGTCTTCCCTTTCTTCGTCTTCACAGGTAGTTCTTCCTGTGCATTTCGATCATATGCAAAACAAACGTCTTGAACAGGACAGAGTCCACACATCGGAGACTTCGGTGTACAGACCATCGCGCCGAGTTCCATCAAGCCTTGATTGAAGCTGGACGGGTCAGCCGGATCAATCAATTGATGTACCGCCGCCTCAAACAATTTCCGTGTCTTCGGTGCAGCAATGTCTTCATAAATCCCAAGTACACGCGAGAGGACGCGCATCACATTTCCGTCTACAGCTGGTTCTGCTTGCCCATAAGCAATCGATAGAACCGCTCCTGTCGTATACGGACCGACACCCTTCAGCTGACTGAACAATTCCTTTTCGTCCGGAACGATTCCATCATATTTTTCAACAACTTCCTGAACCGCGATTTGAAGATTCTTGACACGGGAATAGTACCCTAAGCCCTCCCAGTGCTTCAGGACTTCACTTTGATCCGCTTCTGCTAAGTCATGCGGTGTCGGAAAACGTTTCGTGAAGCGCTCATAATACGGGATGACCGTATCGACGCGTGTTTGTTGAAGCATGATCTCGCTAATCCAGATATGATATGGGTTTTTGGTTCTTCGCCACGGGAGATCCCGCTGTTCACGAAGGAACCAGGCAATCAGTTCTGTGGTAAATTGTGTTTTATTAAAGTTTGTGAAATATTCTTGAACGACAGTCAAAAGGTTACCTCTTTTCTCTTGGATACGATATATTTATTAAAAATTACTCGGCAGAACCTCGATGGATTCACCATCACGATTTTATAGAAGGAGCGAATTCGCATTGGATACTGGTACGCATATCGGCATGGGACTTTGTCTCGCCGCCATCTCGACGCTACACCCTGACGTCGCAGCGAGCACGACGATGTTTGCTGCCGTGACGACGACGGCGCTCGTCGGCTCACACGCACCGGACTTCGATACTGTCTTTAAGTTTAAAGGAAACAGCGCCTACTTGCGTCAACACCGCGGAAAATCGCACGGGTTGATCGCCTTGCTCGCCTGGCCGTTATTACTTTCAATCGTCATCGGCACGTTATTCAGTGTACCTCCGACTTCATTATGGCTGATGGCGCAGATCGCTGTCGCTCTTCATGTCTTCGTCGATCTGTTTAACGCTTACGGAACACAAGCCTTACACCCGTTCAAAAAATCCTGGATTGGTTGGGGTGTCATCAATACATTTGATCCATATCTGTTCACGATGTATTATGCCGCGTTCGGGATTTGGCTACTAACGAGAGCGACGATCGTCATCTTCCCGATTTTAATCGCCATCGTCATCATCTACTACGCTGTTCAATTCAAGTTACGAAACGATGCCCTCGCGACCGCAGCCCGCTATTATCGCGGTGCGCATAAACTGTTCATCTCCCCTGGCATGAAATGGGATGAATGGCATGTCGCGGCACGTTTACGCGATGAGTATTCCGTCGTTAAGATTAACAGTGGAACCGTCGTCGAATGCGGAAACTTCCGGATCAAGGACGAACCACACGGTGACGCCTTGTACGAAATCGTCAAACAAAACGCGGACTTGCAAGCGTTTCTTGAGTTCTCGAAGATTCATACGTATACGGTCTCACGAAAGGATGGCATTGTCGAATACCGCTTCACTAACCTGCGTTACTTCACGAAGGAAGTCTATCCATTCGTTGCCGTCGTCAGAATCGACGCTGCCACACAAGAGATCGTCAGCTCCTATACCGGCTGGGTGTTTAGCGAACGGACCTTGCAGAAAAAACTGTTCATCCCTGCATTATAAAGACAAAGCTCCGCGCAACGGAAATCCCGATGTGCGGAGCTTTTTTCATTCGACGTTTCGACCTGTCATCAAATGCTTGAATTTTTCGTTCGTCGTATTAAACCGGTGTAACATTGCCCCGTGCTGTTTGATCTGTTGCTCGACGAAATGAACCGCGACGGCTTCACCTTGATATTTCTCACCTGCGCGCGCGAGTGTCGCTTCGAAATCTTCCCACAGCACTTCGACCCACGTCAGTGCTTCTTCCGGGGTTAATACTTCATTCACTTGCAATAATTCTTCAGCCAGTTGCTGAAGGGCTTGTTCTCGATTCGTCATGTCTGTTCTCCCTCTCCTGTGAATAACGCGAGCGGAATCGCGACTTCCTGAGCGGTTCCTTCAAAATGTCCCCAACCCATGACGCCATTGACGAAGTGTAACTCAAATCGTGCCTCTTCTCCTTCGATTCGGTAAAAGGCTCCCCGTTCGAATCGTGCCGGATCAATCAAATAACTTTTCGCAATGGCGATTTTTCGCGTCACGACTTCCACTTCACTGACGTTCCCGTGTTGCTCCGCTTTTCGTTTTTGTTCACTTAATTTCGTGATCAACATCTCAAGCTCGTATTTCGATAATTGACTCATCCGTGTCTCCATTACAAAAACTCCCCCTCTTCGTTTTTCAGTATAAACGAAAAGGAGGAGAAACTGGATGGATTAGCTTGATTTCAATTCAAGATTCCGTTTACTTTGTAACGCATACATTTTCGCATAAATCCCGGACGTTGCAAGGAGCACATCATGGGATCCTCGCTCGACGATCCGACCATGATCGAGAACAAGAATCTCATCCGCATCCTTGATCGTCGACAAGCGATGGGCGATGATGAACGTCGTTCGTCCTTTCGTTAACGTTAACAAGGCATCTTGAATGACCGCTTCCGTTTCCGAGTCAACGCTCGCTGTCGCTTCGTCAAGAACTAGGATTGCAGGGTCAAACGCTAACGCACGGGCAAAACTGATCAACTGTCGTTCCCCCGCTGATAACGTGGCACCTTTTTCGATGACTGGTTCATCGAGTCCGTTCGGTAAACGATCAATGAACCGATCCGCGCCGACGGCTTCGATCGCTTGGCGAACACGTGCCTCGGAAATGTCAGGATTGCCAAGTGTGATGTTCGAGCGAATCGTTCCTGCGAAGAGGAACGGATCCTGTAGGACGATCCCCATATGCTCACGGACCGCTTGTTTCGGCAAACGCGTCACGTCCTGTCCGTCAATCAACAACTGTCCTTTTGACGGATCATAGAAACGCATCAGCAGGTTCATGATCGAACTTTTCCCGCTGCCCGTGTGACCGACGAGAGCAATCGTCGCGCCAGGACGAGCATCGATTTGAATCTCACGTAATACGGGATTTCCTGCTTCATAACTGAATTCGACGTCCTTGAAGGACACCGCTCCTTTAAACCGAGCAACGCGACCTTGTCCAACCGGCTCTCCCTTTTCGTCGAGCAACTGGAACATTCGGTCCGCTGACACGAGTGCTTGTTGTAGCGGTGACAGCTGATTCATGATTTGGGTGACCGGTTCGAATAAACGGGATACGTAATCGATATACGCATATAAGATCCCGAGCGATAAAAACGAGCCGTTCGTCAGACTTTTCCCACCGACGACCCAAATCAACAAGGCGAGCGTCAAGTTTTTCAAAAAGTAGGATAAGTTGTGTGACATCAGGGCATCAAGTCGTAACAACTTTGCCCTTGTCTGATAGTTCTCTTCGTTCTTTTGTTCGAATTCAGCAAGAACTTCCTTCTCACGTGCATAAGCCTGAATGATCGGCATCGTCTGGATGTTCTCATTCAGTTGACCATTCATGTCGGCAACGAGGGAGCGGACTTTGAAGTTGTTCTTCGTCGCGAGTTTCTGGAACAGCTGGATCCAGAAATAGACGATCGGAATAATGATTAGTGAGACTAGTCCTAAGCGATAATCGAGGAAGAACATCGCGACGAGAATCCCCGCCATCGTGATGATCCCCGAGAAGACCCGGGCGAGCACACCGAGATATAGATCGCGAATCGTTTCCGTATCATTCGTGACGCGACTGACGATTTTTCCAATCGGTGTCTGGTCGAAATAACGAACCGGTAACCGTTGCAGATGCGTAAAGATATCCAGCCGCATCCGTTTAATGATTTTATGAGCAGATCGCTGGAGCAAGACTTGCTGAATCCAGTTCAAACCAGCTGCTACTAGCAGCAAGAGGACGTAGAGCAAGGACAACCAGCCGATTGCTTTTAAGTCTTTTGAATAAAAATCATAGACCTGTCCTTGTGTCAGTTTTTGAATATTATCATACGTGTAGACGTCGTCTCCACGCGTGATCGTCATCGTACTTCCACTGATTTTCCGCTCTCCCCCACTGACGACTTGTTTCGGTACGAAAAAGTAGCCGTTGGTCGTTTGGACGATTGAAACGGATTGAACGATCTGACTTTTCGAGACGTCTTGTGCTTTGGCGAACTGACGACCATCATACGTGACCGCACCATCCGCTTTAACTTCGACCCAGTCCTTCTCAATTGCCACGATATGTTCATCAATGATGACTTTGGCAATATACGGACCTGTCAATTCCGCTCCGACTGCCAGTACGAGTAGAAACAACCCTAAGAAAATCGCTTGTTTCTCATGCATCGCATAGCGGATCAACGAACGGATCGTCGTCTTCCGACGTGCCGGATCGAGTTGATATAATTCCAATTCATTCATGCAGAGGCACCTCCTTACATCTCTTCACTTTGTCGCTCGAATTGTTGAGCGTACCAGCCATTTTGTGCCATCAGGCTGTCATGTGTTCCTCGTTCAGAAATCATTCCGTCTTGCAGGACGATGATTTCGTCCGCATGTGCTACTGCCGATAAGCGATGGGCAACAATCAATGTCGTGGATTGGTGGCGATTCGATCGAATCGAATCAATGATATGTGATTCCGTTTTCGCATCTACTGCTGATAATGAATCATCCAGCAACAGCAACTCTGGTTTTTTTAACATCGCCCGTGCGATCGAGAGACGTTGCTTTTGTCCTCCCGACAACGTGACGCCACGTTCACCAACCATCGTCTCAAGTCCTTGTTCCAGCGTTTCGATATCTTTTTCGAACGATGCGAGACGAATCGCTTCCTGCAATTCTTCTTCTGTCGCTTCACCTGCACCGAATAGAATATTGTCCCGAACGGATTTTGAGAATAGTAAATGTTCTTGTGAGACGTAACCGGTCCATCCGCGAACCGTCTCTAGCGCAACATCTTCATACGGTACGCCGTTGACTGTCAGCATATCCCGTCCGATTGGATACTCGCGTAAGAATTGACGCAAGAACGTCGTTTTCCCGGATCCCGTTGGTCCGACGACACCGATCGTTGTTCCTTGTTCGATCGTCATATTCAAATCTCGTAAGACCGGATGGGCTGTCTCTGGATACGTAAACGTCAAATCGTTCATCTCGATCCGTTCAGGGCGATCAATATGTTCCCGCGGTGTCGAAGCAATCAACGGTTTGACTCGCATCGTTGCTTCCAAGCGGTCAAGACTTGCTGTTCCGCGCTGGATGACATTGATCAATTCACCAAAGGCGTACATTGGCCAAATCAGCATCCCGAGATAGATGTTAAAGGCGACCAATTGTCCGAGCGTGATGTCGTTCGTAAAGACGAGATATGTCCCGAACGATAAGCCGATCAAGTAACTGAAGCCGACGAGCAGCTTGATGATCGGTTCAAATAAGACATCGATTTTTGCGACGTGCATGTTTTTCTCAAAGACATCCGTCGTGACATCGTCGAAGCGTTTAACATCGACTGGTTCTTGTACGAACGAGCGGATGACACGCAGTCCGGAAATCGACTCGACGACCTGGTCATTCATCGTTCCGAATGAATCCTGGGCAGTGATGAAACGTCCGTGAATTTGACTTCCGAGCTTATTCATCGCGTAAGCGAGAAGTGGCATCGGTAACAAGGCAGCAAGCGTCAACTTCCAATCGATCGCCACCCCCATGACGACGAGAGTGATTGCCGTCATGTTCAACGAGTCGACGAGCGTCAAGACACCAAATCCTGCTGTCCGCTCGACCGCCTTCAAGTCGTTCGTCGCGAGTGCCATCAAGTCTCCCGTCCGATTCTTTTGGTAGAACGTCGGCGTCAGTTTCAATAAGTGCGTAAAGAAGCGACTCCGAAGTGTCCGTTCTAATAAAAATGCCGTTCCGAATAATTTCGCTAACCATAGATACGTCAAGATGAAAGAAACGATAGAAATGGCTGTTAATCCGATGACGTATTGCCAGAGCGTCGCCTGGTCCATCGATCCCGACCGCAATCCGTCGATGACCTTACCGATCAGCCATGGCGGCGTTAAATCAATGAAGCCGGTGATGATCAATAAGACGACTGCTACGAGATACGATGATTTGTGTTCTTTTAGAAACCAACTCAATTGCCGAAATAAACGCATGAGGGTCCCCCCTTTACTGTGAAATGAATTACTTTTTCCGAGCACGCAAAAAGGCATACGGATTTCCGGATGCAGTCCGAGAATCAGTATGCCTTGAAATGGGCATGATGCATTCTTGTTCGTCTGCGCGCTCGGGAGACGAATCCCCTTGCTCGCACATGAAATGAATTACTTATACGTGCTCAAGAGTCTCCGTCGTATTCAGCTGTTGGATATGAGTGAAACCAATTTGCTTTTTCATAGGACGGTTCCTCCTTTTCTTAGTCTGTGCGTATCTTAGTCTGTGCGTAGAATAGCACATTTGTCGGATAATTGTCAATTTTTCGTCTTGCTTTTATTATTCCGCCTCTTCTTCTTTGACTTGTTCGAGGACTTGAGCCGCTAAACCGTATGGAAATCCTTTTCGGACGAGCGCTTGTTTCACTTTCTGTTCGCGTTCAAACGGTTCAAGTTGCCGGTATTTCGGATAATACTTGCGTGCTTGATAAAGGGCCGCTTGTTCTTCTTCGTCCCCTTCTTCAGCTCGAAACACCTCTTCGATACCCGCCTTGATCAAGTCGGACGAGAATCCGCGTTGCATGAGCGTCATCTGTAACTTTTGTGTCAGTTCCCGCACGGAACGCCGTTGCAGCTCTTTTTGCTTTTGCCGCAAAAACTTCAGGACTTTTTCGTATTCCTCTTCATTCGTAAACGTTACGATCGCTTCATCAATCGCCGCCTTCGGTATCTTCAATGCCTCAAGGTCGCGGCGAATCCGTCCCGGTCCTTGAGGTGTCGTCGCTTTTTTCGTTGCCGTATAAGCAAGTGCGAACTGTTGATCATCCAGATAGCGTTGCTCCGTCAATCGCTCGATTGCATGTTTGATCGCATGCTCCGGTGTCTCCTTCTCTGTTAGATAGGCGACGACTTCACTCGTCGCCCGCATGCGGTACGATAAATGATTCAATGAGAGACGATACGCTTTTTGCTGTTCTTCAGCCGTCAACACTTCCTTGACGAAGTCGTCATCGAGTTCCTTAGCGCGTTGTAGATTGTATTTAATTAAGATATCGACGTCTACGGCAAAGGCATATTCCTCTTTGCCATCACGCTCGACATAGATATTGAATCGTTCACTGTTCTTTTTCTGCGTCGAGATCCGTTTGATCTTCATGTCGTTCCCTCCCCTAACCTGATTCGGTAGTTCTACGATATCATGAACAGGCAGGTCTATGTTTGAGTGAAACCATGGAACGGGAACAAATGGAAAGAAGCTACTTTTACTTATTTAGGGAGGATGGATTACATGAACATTGCGATTACCGGTGGAACCGGTATGATTGGTCAAGCCTTGACGAAACGTTTACTCGAGCAAGGACATCACATCTTTATACTGACGCGTCATCCGAAAGCGAATGATGCGCATGTCACATATATCAAGTGGATGACAGAAGACGCAAAACCGGAACAGCACTTAGAGGGCGTTGATGCATTCATTCATCTGGCTGGTGCTTCGATCAACGACGGACGTTGGACGGATGAACGTAAACGCGTCATTCTCGACAGCCGCGTCAGTACGACGAAGGAGCTCGTGCGAATCGTTGAAGCACTCGATCAAAAACCAAATGTCGTTTTGTCTGCATCTGCAGTTGGTATTTACGGACAAGATCGGCATCAAACCTTCTCTGAAGATCAACCCCTTCCACCGACCGCTGACTTCTTAAGTCATGTCTGTGTCGCGTGGGAAGATCTTGCTCGTCCGATTGCCGACGCTGGCATTCGACTCGTCCATCCACGAATCGGTGTCGTCTTAACGAAAGCCGGTGGCGCTTATCCGTTAATGCGCCTGCCTTATGTCTTGTTTGGTGGTGGGACGATGGGCGACGGAAAACAGTGGGTCTCCTGGGTCCACATCGATGATTTAGTCGATTTATTCCTATTCGCACTTGAGACCCCGACAGTCGAAGGACCGCTGAACATCACTGCGCCTCACCCGGAGACGATGCGTCGTTTTGGACAGACGATCGGAAAAGTCTTACATCGCCCACACTGGCTCCCGGCGCCACGCTTCGCGTTAGAGCTCGCACTCGGTGAAAAGAGTACGATTGTACTAGAAGGAGCTCGTGTCATCCCGAAAAAAGCGCTCGAAAACGGATACAAGTTTCGGTATGCTGAACTAAAGAATGCATTGCGAGCAATCGAGCATTCAAACTAGTACAGGGGTGGACGATACTTGGATATCTTAATTCGAAATGCACATATCTATCCGATTACTTCGGACAGTTTTTACGGGGACATCCGTATTCGTGATGGAAAAATCATTGAAATCGGTGAATTACTGGATCATTTAGACAACGATCAAGTCATTGAAGCAGAAGGTCACTTTTTATTGCCCGGTTTCATCGATGCCCATACACATCTCGGATTATATGACGAAGGTACCGGAACCGTCGGAAATGATGCGAATGAGACGATTTTCGCGATGACTCCTCATCTGCGTGCCATTGATGGCGTCTATCCGCTGGATGAAGGCTTTAAGGAAGCCGTCGAACACGGGATCACGACCGTTCAAGTCATGCCTGGTAGCATGAACATCATCGGTGGCGTCACGAGTGTCATCAAGACGCACGGACGGTTCATCGATGATATGATTCTTCGAAAGTATGCGGGTCTGAAGGTGGCGCTCGGTGAAAACCCAAAGCGTGTCCATAGTGCTGGTCGTGCCGGTGAACTGACACGGATGGGCATCATGGGGATGTTGCGCGAAGCCTTTCTTGAAGTTCGGACACAACGAGTTTCCGAAACGTTCGCCCATCAGATGATCAAACGGGTCCTTGATCATAAGATGCCGCTTCGTGTACATGCGCACCGGGCAGATGATATCCTTTCCGCCATTCGTTTTGCGGAAGAGTTCGATCTCGATTTACGTATCGAACATTGTACGGAAGGTCATCTCGTCGCAAAAGAGATGGAACAATTACCGATTGAAAAAGTGACGGTCGGACCAACCTTCACGCGAAAGTCTAAAATCGAACTGAAGAATAAGACATGGGAAACGTATCGGATTCTTCATGAGCATGGTCTTGAAATCTCCATCACGACCGATCATCCGTACACCCCTGTCCAGTACTTGAATCTCTGTGCCGGTCTAGCTGCACGAGAAGGTCTACCGGTCGATGTCGCCTTGCGCGCGATCACGATTCATCCAGCCCGCTCGCTCGGTGTGGACGATCGCGTCGGATCGATCGAGGTCGGAAAAGACGCGGATCTCGTCCTATGGAGTCACTTCCCACTCGACTATTTAGCGAAGCCGCTCATGACGATGATTGACGGAAAAATCATTTTTGAACACGCTCAACTGAACTTGACTTAACCCCACCCCCGCCAGGTGTTTTTTGCACCTTTCGGGGGTTTTAGACGCTCACGGAAAACATCTTGTTTTTGTATCTTTTTTCACAAAAATTATTTTCTTGCAATTTTAAAAAAAGAAGGTAATATTATCTTATCCGACAACTGAAGAAGGCATACCATGCGCGGTTCAAACGAGTCAGACAGGTAGCTTTCGACAATCATTCTTGCGGTCCTAAAAGGAGGAATGGAAGTATGCTCAAGCAACGGGAGCTGAGCGACTGCGCTGATTTGTTCGAACTGATGCAGCATCAAGACGTATATCCGTACGTCCGCCAAAAAACACGGTACTTTGATGAATTTCTGTTTACTACAAAGCAGGCAATCGAAGAGGAAGAACGTGGTGAAATCGTATCACGTACCATCCTAGATGAATTCGATCAACCGATTGGTACGATTAGTTTACTCGATATCGAAGGACAATATGGGTTTCTCGGTACATGGTTAGGTAAACCGTATCATGGTAAAGGATACAATCATTTAGCGAAAGAAGCCTTCTTCTCTGAGCTGTTCTTTGAGCTTGGATATGAGAGTGTCTTCATGAAAATTCGCAAAAGCAATATTCGGTCACAAAAAGCAGCTGAAAAATTGCCGTATGCGTTCTGTGCGGATGAGTTGCGTCCTGCGCTTCTTGAGCAATTGAATGCCGGCGAGACACAGTTCACGCTATATGAAGTCTCAAAATCTAGTTTCCACATGTACATTCATGGTCGGGAGCTCGAAACACTATACGATCACCAACAACTCGAAGCATGAGAGCCTTGTCTCTCATGCTTTTTTGTGTCCACGCATGCGCTTCTAAAGTTTGAAATGGTATGATAAATAAGAAAACTCATCTTTATGGAAGAAACACTTTCTTCTACAGGAAATGGAGCGAAGACTAATGCCAGAATCGTTTAACATTCTCGTAGTAGATGATGAAGCACAAATGCGTGACCTTCTCGTCTCGAATCTTGAAAAAGAACACTACACGACGATGACAGCTTCTAACGGACAAGAAGCGATCCATCTCATTCAACAAAATACATTCCATCTCGTTCTACTCGATGTCATGATGCCGGAAATGGACGGCTTGACAGCATGTATGCGCATCCGTGAATTCTCAAACGTTCCGATCATCATGCTGACGGCACGTTCGGACGAGCTCGATCGTATTCACGGTCTGAAAATCGGAGCTGATGACTATATCACAAAACCATTCAGCCCTCGAGAACTGCTTGCTCGCATCGAAGCGACACTTCGTCGTTCTCATCGCTTTACAGTTGATCAATCGGCTACCCTGACGCTCGGCATGCTTGAACTCGACACTGAAAGTCGGAGTGTCCACGTCAATGGCAAGCCGGTCAGTCTGACGCGTAAGGAATTTGATTTGTTGCACCTGTTCGCTCAAAACAATGATAAGGTCTTTTCTCGAGAACAGTTACTCGATCAAATCTGGGGTGCGGACTATATCGGGAACTTACGGACGGTCGATACACACATCAAAACACTTCGCTTAAAGCTCGGGGAAGCTGGTGGCTCGATTCAAACGGTCTGGGGCATCGGTTATAAATTCGAGGAAGTATGATTAAGCGCTATACGATCCGGCGCCGGATTTGGATCACGATTTGGTTCACAAGCGTTTTTTCCGCTATTTTATTCGTCCTGCTGACGTTCTATCTCTACGACCGGTTCTATCTTCAGACGCAGGAAGATATCTTATTGAACCGAGGCGAAAAGCTGATCAACATTTATGAATCTGAAGGATTATCTGGTGCTTTTTACGATGGAATGACTTATACGAATGAGTTGACGGAATCGAAAGTCTTCTTTATCGATTTCCTGAAGAAAAATCCAGCTGGACTGCGCTTTTTGACGAATGCGGATATCGAAGAACTTCGAAACGGTGAAACCGTCGTCTCCAGTCGGACCCATCCGATTGAAGGAACGGACATTTTGATGACCGGATTTCCGATCATCGAAAACAATCGACTGGTTGGTACGCTGATCTTGTATCTGGAACTCGGTCAAATCAGTGAACCATTCCGCCCACTCCGCCTGATGATCTTCTTCATGATCGGACTGATTGTTTTGAATCTCGTCATCTTCGGACGACAAATCATCGATACGATCATCCGTCCGTTGATCGACATGAAGCGCGCCTCGACTGTTTATGCACAAGGTGACTTTGATTATCGGATTCCGATTCAATCGGACGATGAGATCGGGGAACTCGCAGAAACATTAAATAAGATGGCGGAATCGCTCGGAGAAGTCGACGAGCAGCGGAAGGAGTTCCTCGCGAACGTCAGTCATGAATTGCGGACACCGCTCTCCTACATCCGTGGCTATACGGAGATGATGCAGGATGATTCGCTCGAGGAAGAAAAACGTGCGCAGTATTACCAAATCATTGAGCGAGAAACAGAGCGTCTGCAACGTCTCGTCAATGATCTGCTCGATCTCGCTCAACTTGAACGCGATTACTATCCGATGTCGAAACAACCACTTGTCTTCAGTCAAGTACTTGAAGATGTCATTTACCGGATGGAACCCATCGCCCAGTCAAAAGGAGTCACGTTCGTCATGAATCTCGACCCGGATCAAATTGTCTTAGGCGATACGGACCGCCTTGAGCAAGTCTTCGGCAATTTACTCGATAACGCCTTACGGTACACACCGCCTGGTAAACAGATTTTCTTATCGACTGAAACGATCGGCGACCGGACGCATTGTCTTATCCGGGACGAAGGAGAAGGCATTCCGGAAGAGCATCTTGATCGACTGACAAAACGTTTTTACCGTGTCGATAAATCACGGACGCGTAAAGATGGCGGAACCGGTCTTGGTCTTGCGATCACAAAACACATCATCGATCGTCATGATGGAACGATCCGGTTCGACTCCGTTTTTGGAGAAGGAACGACTGTCCACATCGAGTTACCGCTTCTTCCGGATGAAGCGGATGGATTCGAATGATGGAACATCATGTCATCCAAACCTTTGAACTCTTCGGACCGTTCGCTCCGTTCGTTAGTGTCTTAGTCGGCGTCGTCGTCAGTGTACTTGGTGTCCTACCGAGTACGTTCGTCACCGCTGCGAATCTCGTCTATTTCGGATTATGGATGGGCACATTGCTCTCTTTCATCGGTGAAGTCCTAGGTGCGGTTTGTGCGTTTCTACTTTACCGAAAAGGACTGCGGTATGCCCTTCGTCGCCCACTTCCGGATCGATTCGCTCGTTTGCAACAAAAACTGCAAGCACAACGAGGACATGAAGCATTTTGGACGATCATCTTGCTGCGGCTGTTACCGTTCGTCCCGTCTGGCATCGTCAACATCGTCAGTGCCGCTAGTGGTATTTCGATCCTACTCTTCCTGACTGCCAGTACGATCGGAAAAATTCCAGCCATGTTAGTCGAAGTGTTCGCCGTCCATCAGTTCATGCAATCCTCGTCCATCGTTCAATGGTCGATTGCAGGCGTGGCACTCGTTGGTTATCTGATCTATCGTATTCAACAAAAACGAGCATCATCGATATAAAACTACAGATGTCTGAAAGGAAGTATCGTTCATGGAGTTAAGACGTTTTGGAACATCCGACCTACTCGTATCCCCGCTTGGGTTCGGAGCCGGTCACATCGGTGCAGAACAGATGACGGATCGCGAAGCAGTCTATTTGCTCGAACAAGCACGTGATCTCGGCATCAATCTGATCGACACAGCACGCGGCTATGGCTTATCGGAGCAACGCGTCGGACAATTTCTAAAGAATCGTCGGCACGACGTCATTCTGTCGACGAAAGTCGGCTATGATGTGCCCGGTGCGCAGGACTGGACCTTTGAAGCGGTCCATGGTGGCATCGATCAAGCCTTACAAACGATGCAAACAGATTATCTCGACATCGTACATCTCCACTCTTGTAGTCGAGAAGTTCTCGCCCAAGGAGATGTCATCGAAGCGCTTGAACAAGCAAAACAAGCTGGAAAAGTTCGCGTCATCGCTTATTCCGGTGATCGGGAAGACTTGACATATGCTATCGAAACGAATCGCTTCGATAGTTTTCAAACGTCGTTCAATCTATTTGACCAACGTGTCGCCGAAGTCCTGCCCACCCTTCTAGATCACGGTGTCATCGCCAAGCGCCCGATCGGTAACGCCCCGTGGCGATTCACGGAGCGTCCGGTCGGACAGTACGTCGAACCCTACTGGGAACGTGCGCAACAACTCGCTTATCCACTCGAGGAATCGAGTTGGCTTGAAACCGCGCTTCGTTTCACGGTTTTTGAGCCAGGAATCACGACGGCCATCATCGGCACATCTCGACCAGAACACCTCGCTTTGAATCAGCAATTGATCGAGCGCGGTCCACTTCCTGCTGATCGTGTTACTCGGTTGAAGGAACGCTTCGCTGAGTGTGACGCAACGTTCGGTTATCCTTCGCAAACATGATAAAAAGCCCGTATGTCCACTCGTTCAAGGAGTGCATACGGGCTTGTTACTTAGAACTTTTTCTTTTTCTTCTTTTCGAGCACGACGATCGCTTCGACGTGCGCTGTTTGTGGGAACATATCGTACGGCTGAATGTACGACACCTTGTATCCCGCTTTCATCAAGTGATCACAATCACGTGCAAGCGTCTGCGGATTACACGAGACATAGATGATTTTTTTCGCTTTAGACGAGATCATCGCATTCAACAATTGTGTATCGCAACCTGAGCGTGGTGGGTCGACGATGAAGACATCCGGAATCCAGCCTTCCTTGACCCAACGTGGAATCCACGCTTCTGCCTTACCGACGACGTAGTGGGCATGGTCGAATCCGTATTGCTTCATGTGCGCATTGGCATCTTCGACAGCTTCTTCAATGATTTCCATACCGCGGACTTCTTTTGCTCCTTTAGCGATCCAAAGTCCGATTGAACCAACACCTGCGTAGGCATCAACGACACGTTCTTCGCCAGTCAAAGCAGCAGCACGCGCGATCTCTTCATACATCCGCTCTGCTTGTTCCGGATTCAATTGGAAGAAGGCACGCGGAGACAGTTGATACGTGAATTCGCCCATCTCTTCTTCAATCCGTTCCACGCCACGCAAGACTTCCGTCTCTTCTCCGAAGACACGTGATGTCAACTTATCATTGATGTTCAGTGCGACCGAGACGACACCTGGGATATCCATGATATCGCGTGACAAACCTTCTAGATCACGGAAGCCGTCTTTAAAAGCAACCAGTACGACCTGAATTTCACCCGTTTTGATTCCTGTCCGGACGACGATATGGCGCATGACACCGTCTTGTTTTGCTGCATGATAAACGGGTACTTTATAGTCATTGAGTAATTTCGTGACAGCTTGGTTGACGCGAAGCGTGTCCTTGTTTTGGACGACACAATCATCGATCGCGACCAGACGATTCGAATTAGCGGAATAGAGACCGCTGACAATCTCATTCCCCTGTTTACCGACGACGAATTGCGACTTGTTGCGGTATTCCCATTCCTTCGAACCGATTGTCGGACGGATATCCGCTTTCTCGACATTCAATTTCGTTGATTTCAAGAAAGCGTTGCGAAGCATTTCTTCCTTGTAACGCAATTGTCCATCGTAACTCATGTGTTGTAATTGACAGCCGCCACAGACACTATAGACCGGGCAAAGTGGAGTAACACGGTCTGGTGAACGATCGTCACGCTTTAAGATTTTTGCATTCGCATAGTTCGCATGAATTTCCGTGATCTCGATTTGTGCCGTTTCCCCGACGAGTAATCCTGGGATGAAGACGATTTGTCGCTCGAGCGTCGCGATCCCTTCACCGTTGATTCCCATCCGTAGACACGTGACCGAACGGACCTCACCTGTCTTTAATTTGATTTTTGTTGCCATTGATTTCATCCTTTCCGTTTGTGCAAATGAAAAAGCGGTCTCAATCTACCGCTTTTTTCGTTTCTTCTTGTTCTTTCATATCCTTCGCATATCGAACGACCTTCGCCTTGAGTTGATCCAGTGATACGATCAGTCGTTCCAAATCTTCGATATCTGATGATTCATCGAGTGAATCGATTGTATGACAGAGAAGCTGCATTCTTGATTTTAGCACATTCATTTGACCAAGTTTATCAGTTCTTGCTTTTCCCATTATTCAGACTTCCTTTCTTCCGCTGGATTCCGACGTTATTTTAGCATACGATACGAAGTGGAGCACTAAAAAGGAGGAGTACCCATGCCACAATCATCACCCATCACGATCGCAAACGATCCGTGGGAAGCTTATCGTGACATTGAACAATACGGCACCGTCCGTTTGACGAACATCGAAGTCACGACGACAAAACTGTGTAACATGCGCTGTGAACATTGCGCCGTTGGTTACATGTTATCCAGTAGCGAGTCACCTGAAATCCCAGTCGAACTACTCATTCAACGTCTGGATGAAATCGAACACCTGCGTGCCTTTTCCATCACAGGCGGAGAACCGATGCTTTCGATGAAATCCGTCAAGGAATATGTCGTCCCTTTACTTAAGTATGCCCACGAACGTGGCGCTAAAACCCAAATCAACTCAAATTTAACACTTCCGTTATCTCGTTATGAATTAATCATTCCTTATCTAGATGTCTTGCACATCTCACATAACTGGGGAACAGCCGACGATTTCATCGATGGCGGCTTTGCGATGATGGAACGAAAACCGTCACGTGAAGCACGGACGAAACTTTTCGAGACGATGAAAGAGAATGCCCGTGTTCTGAATGCACGAGGTGTCATCGTGTCTGCTGAGACGATGATCAATAAACGGACGTTGCCACACCTTGAAGCAATCCATAAGGAAATCGTCGATATGGGGTGTGTCCGTCATGAAGTGCACCCGATGTACCCCGCTGACTTCGCGTCAATGATCGAAGCAGCTAGTTTATCTGAAATCCGTGACGGAATTCATCGTTTGCTTGACGTCCGCGATCCGAACGTTTGGATGTTGTTCGGAACACTTCCTTTCTACGCATGTTCGATGGAAGAGGCAGATTTAGAATTGCACCGTCGCTTGCGTCAAGAAAAAAACGTATCGGTTCGCAATGACCCAGATGGTCGTTCTCGTCTTAACGTCAACATCTTTGATGGTGAAATCATCGTGACCGATTTCGGCGACGAACTCGCTTCGCTCGGTACGATTCACGAGACATCTTTCAATGATGCGTATGCCCAGTGGCAAGAGACAGAACTGAATAAAAGCTTGTCGTGTCACTGCCCTGCGGTGCAATGCCTTGGACCGAACGCGCTTGTGAAAAACGCATACTACCCTGAGATTGATTTCACAAAACAATCGAGTCGGCTTTAAGAATCAAAAATAGGTTTTGAACAATGGCGTCCCGGGAAAAATGTCACAAAGTAGACACATTATGTTTTCTAAAAAGGGGTGACCGGGATGGAATGGCTCGTAGGTATTGTCGCAATCATCGGTACGTTCAGTATGGTCTTGTTCGTCATGATGGTTGGTATTCGTGCTTCACACAGTATCGAACATGATGAAGTGTTCGATCAGACAGATTGGGATGAACATCTGCTGCACATGCCGCGTCCGACACGTTTTGAACAAGAAAATAAATGAAGCACGCCCCAGTCTCCCGTTTCAGAGACTGGGGCGTGTTATGCTAAAAAGAAAAAAGAAAGGTCGTCGTTACTTGTGTCACGTCGTTTTGCTCTCATTTTATCAATTGTCTTCATTTCCGGTTTCACCCAAGGATTGCTGATTCCATTGCTATCCATTTTACTTGAACGCCAAGGGACACCCGCCTTCATCAACGGTCTCAGTGCTGCCGTTCTATACATTGGTGTCATCGTCGCTGCCCCGCTCATGGAAGGTCCACTGCGACGACGTGGTTATATTCCCGTCATTTCGTTCGGACTCGCTCTTGTTGCATTAGCGGTTTTCTTATTTCCACTTCTTCCAAGTGTCATTGCTTGGATGATCTTACGATTTCTCGTCGGATTCGGTGATCAAACGTTACACTATGGATCACAGGTTTGGGTGACGTCCATTACCCCAAATGAACGGTTAGGGCGAACGATGTCACTATACGGGATGGCATTCGGTCTCGGTTTTGCTCTCGGTCCTCTTGCGGCACCTCTCGTCGATGTCATCAACTGGCTACCATTCGTGTTGACTGGTACATTGACTGTCATCGTCCTGATCTTGTTATCGCGTATGCCGAACGAAAAACCGTCATCCGTCATGCCGGAGGAGCTGCAAAGCGCCGCCTCACGGTATAAACTTGTCCTATCAACTGCTTGGTTCACGTTACTTCCTGGCTTTACATATGGTTTTCTCGAAGCCACACTGAATGCCAGTTTTCCCGTTTTTGCGACGCGTAACGGGTACGGTCTATCTGAGACCAGTACCTTGATCACGACATTCGTCGTCAGCTCGTTGATCATGCAACTTCCACTTGGACGACTTGCTGATCACTTCGGAAAACGTCGGACGTTAGTAACCGTTCTTTCGATTGGCTCCGTTGCTTTCCTCATCGCTTGCTTCGTCTTCGAACGATATGGTTGGTTATTCGCGATTTTTGCTATTAGCGGGATGGCACTTGGCTCGACGTACTCGCTCGGTGTCGCCTATATGACGGAACAGTTACCACGACACCTTCTTCCGACGGGCAACTTGCTTGCAGGGATTGCCTTTAGTCTTGGTTCGATCCTTGGACCGATTGCTGGCAGCTTGTTCGTTCTGCTTCCAGCTATGCTTTATTTCAGTCTATTCGTTCTGGTTCTAGCGACACTTGCGTTTCTCTTACGATATGCGAAACGTCACGAATCATCCCGGATCTAAAACAAAGGATCTTGCGCTAATGATGCGCAAGATCCTTTGTTTTATTTCACGATTCCTTCTTGCCGAAAACTCCGCCAGAGCTTATCGTCGATCGCATACGGCTGTTCTTTTGCACGCTTCAGCTCTTCTGTCTCGAGCAGCACGACGACCTCTCGACCGTTGATTGACCACACTGAATCGTAACCTCTCTCCGCCTCGATGATTTCCACATCCACATCTCCATGGGTTTCCTTCAACTGCTGACTGACGCACGTTACGACGAACCGGGCAAACTCATCACGTGGACGACGAGTGGCAATGATCTTTCGAACGATCTCATTCCGTTCCATTCGTTTTCATCTCCTTCCGTTTTATAGTCGCACTAGCCTTTCAGACAAGGCCGAATCGGTCTTCACTTGACCGTACAGAAAAAAGCCGAACGGGTCGGCTTGAGCAACGAACGATTGGGAGTTACTTTGATTGAAACTATTTTTGCACGATTCTGAATCTTCGTCAACCTCGCTTTTGAAACCATACAGGAAGGTACGTCGAGACTAAGATACCACTGACGACGAAGAGTAACCCAAGCAACGCTTGCGGTGGAATCGTCTCGCCGAGAATCAAGGCCGATAAACTGACACCATAGATCGGTACGAAGAACATGAACAACGACACTTTACTGACTGGATTATATTTCATTAGTAAGTTCCAAAGCGTAAATCCAGTCGCTGATAAGAAGGCAAGATACACGAGCATCCAAGCACTTGTCGTTGAAAAGGTGAATGGTGCGACGTGACCATCGAGAATGACTCCTGCGATAAAGAGACCGATTGATCCAATGACCATCGCCCATCCAGTCATCGGTGCCACCGGATAACGTGCCGAGTATTCTTTGGCAACCAAGTTACCGAACGCCCCGGAAACCATTGCTGCGATCAATAATCCTTCCCCTACTCCAAACGAGACACCTTGCCCACCTTGTGGCCAGTTGGCCAAGATGACACCTGTGAATCCAAGGAATAAGGCGAGTCCTTTAAATCGATTCAGTCGATCGTCTTCATATCGAAAATGTGCCAGCAACATCTGGAAGAACGAAGTCGATCCGGCAATGATTGATCCTTGTACGCCAGTTGATAAAGATAGACCGATATAAAAGAAGACGTACTGCAAGAACGTCAAAAAGAAGCCGAGACGACTATAGGCGTAAGTCCGCTCCTTCAGTGTGATCGTCTGTTTGAAGACGAAGACACTGACGACAAGTAATAACACACCTGCTAAAAAGAAACGATAGCTCGCAAACAGCAATTGCTCTCCGTATTCGGAAGATGTGATCTGTAATAAGTCATAACTTTTTTTAATGAAGGGAAACGCACTTCCCCACAAAAAAGTCGTTAGTAACGCAAAGACGACGAGTCCAATCCGATGGGTTAAAATTTTTTGCATCTTTCTAGTTCCTTTCCTGTTCCTTTTCACTGAAGCATGGTATAGTAATTCTACAGATAATAATAATTATAATCTAGAGACAATGAAACTCATTATCAATCAGTTAAACTCATTGATATATCAAATTCTCATTCTCTTTCTATAATGATTTCATTTCTCATTTACATTTTGAAAGGAGTTTTAATATGACGACTTCCACTACTACCGATGTTCAACAGCGTTCCGTATTCCGTCATGCTTGGGATGAGCATCACGAATTGATTCTAGCATTGTTTAGCGGAATATTGATTTTAGTTGCTTACGGACTCGAAAAATTCAATACGGCGTCTGCCGTTTATGTCACATTGTACTTATCGGCTTATGTAATCGGAGGATATGCGAAAGCGAAGGAAGGATTGACGGAGACGTATCAAGAAAAAACGTTGAACGTCGAATTGTTGATGATTTTAGCTGCCATCGGTGCGGCTGCCATCGGCTACTGGATGGAAGGTGCGATCCTCATCTTCATCTTTGCGTTATCCGGTGCCCTTGAGACATACACGATGAATAAAAACGAACGTGCCTTGCAAAGCTTGATGTCCTTACAACCGGAGGAAGCAACACGTCTGAATGCAAACGGTCAACTCGAAGTCGTCGGAATCGAACAATTAGCGATCGGTAACCTCGTCTATGTTCGTCCTGGGGAGCGGATTCCAGTCGATGGTGTCATCGTACGAGGTCAAGCCGCGATCGAAGAAGCATCGATTACAGGAGAATCGATTCCGGTTGAAAAACAAACAGGTGATACGGTTTATAATTCGACTGTCAACATGAATGGTGTCTTGACGATTGAGATGACGAAAGCTGCTGACGAATCGTTGTTCCAAAAAATCATTCATATGGTCCAAAACGCACAAAGTGAACAGTCTCCATCTGCTCAGTTCATCGAACGTTTCGAAAGTCGTTATGTCAAAATCGTCCTCCTCGTCGTCGCACTGATGATGGTCCTCCCTCATTACGTCGTTGGCTGGACATTTGAGACAAGTATTTACCGCGCGATGATTCTTCTCGTCGTCGCCTCACCTTGCGCCCTTGTTGCGTCGATTACACCTGCTGCCTTATCTGCAATTGCCGCATCTGCGAAAAATGGCGTTCTTTTTAAAGGAGGCGCCCACATTGAGACGCTCGGTCAAGTCGATACGATCGTCTTCGATAAAACGGGAACACTGACAACAGGGAAACCCGTCGTCACTGAAAGTCGTTACGCGGAAGGCATGGACGTCCGCGCAGTCCAACAAGCGGTCGCTTCCATCGAAGCGCAGTCGAACCATCCACTCGCACAAGCAATCGTCGATCACTTAAAAACCGATATCCGCGAACCATCAACGTTTAAAGATGTGACAGGATACGGGATTGAAGCAACTGTCGATGGTGTCACGTATCGTATCGGTAAACGGGCGTTCCATGATGGTTTAGACGATCCATTCGTCGCGATCGAACAGTCATTGAAAGAGCAAGGGCATACGATCGTTTATGTCAGCAATGGAGCACAGATCGTAGCGCTTTATGCGTTACGTGATACGATTCGTCCGGAAGCCAAAACAGCGATTGCTGCCTTAAATGATCTCGGCATCGCAACGATCATGTTAACTGGTGACAATCCGGTCACGGCAGCTGCCATCTCACGTGAGGCGGGATTGACGGACTTCGTCGCTGAGTGCCTACCGGAAGATAAAGTACGCTACATCAAACAATACCAAACAGAAGGTCGGACCGTCGCGATGGTCGGTGACGGCATTAACGATGCCCCAGCCCTTGCATTAGCACATGTCGGGATTGCGATGGGTGAAGGAA
The DNA here is from genome assembly GCF_002396765.1 of Exiguobacterium sp. UBA5002. Classification (NCBI taxonomy): domain Bacteria; kingdom Bacillati; phylum Bacillota; class Bacilli; order Caryophanales; genus Exiguobacterium; species Exiguobacterium sp. UBA5002. The sequence continues at coordinate 5,799 of NZ_DGYQ01000015.1, read as the reverse complement.
CGGACGCTGCGCTTGAGACCGCTGACGTCGTCTTGATGAAAAATGATTTAGGTCGTCTTGCCTACGCTGTGCACAAAGCCCGGAAGATGAACCGGATCGTCAAACAAAACATCACGCTTGCGATCGGTGTCATCCTCCTATTGATCGCATCGAATTTGTCCCAGTTCCTCATCATGCCGTTCGCCGTCGTCGGACACGAAGGATCAACGATTCTCGTCATCCTGAACGGTTTACGCCTTCTTCAACAGGATGCTTTACCAAGTCTTCCACAGCGTTCATCTGAAAAACGATTAGCTGCTTAACCATCAAAAAAGCCTGACCGCCACATGGCAGTCAGGCTTTTTTGTACCTTCATCCGAACGTATTCGTCGGAATGGCATCAAGTTCAGCTTGTTCCTTCAAGCGCTTTTCTTCCATTTTCTTCGGATCCGCTTTTTTCATGAACCGTTCCCATGATGCGTTCAATTCAGAACCGAGTAAGATGATCAGCCCTGTGAAGTAGAGCCATAGTAACAAGATAACTACACTACCGAGCGAACCGTATGTTTGATTGTAATTCGAGAAGTTCGAGACGTAAAATCCGAATCCAACCGATAATAATTGCCAGACGATGACACCAAAAACAGCTCCTGGAATTGCTTCTTTGAATGTAATCGGACGCTTTGGTGCGACGCGGTAAAAAATCGACAGGATACAAATCAATAGAATCGTCGACACGACATATCGTAAGACCGTCAGTAGGATTTTTTGCCCCATATCGATCGGCAACACGAAGTTGGCAAGATACGTAATGATCGGACCACCAAGTACATTCAAGACGATCAGCAACAACATCCCGACTCCGAGCACGATCGTGAGTAACAAGGCAATCCCACGCGCTGCGACAAAACCACGGGGCGAGAAGTCACCATAGGCATGGTTTGCTGTCGTGATCAAACGATCGACCCCTTTGGAAGCAGACCAGACAGCAAGAATGGCACCAATCGATAACAGACCACCCTGCGGTTCTTTGATGGCTTGGAAAATTGTATCCGTGAACGTATTGACGGCTCCGCCTGGCGCTAGGTCCCGAATTTGTGACTCGAGTGTCTGACGATCGATGTCAAAGAATGATAAGACCGAAATGACAAAAATGATTCCTGGGAAAATGGATAAAAACCAGTAATAAGCGAGTGTCCCTGCATAATCCGTGATATTATGATCGGACATTCGCTGCTTTAAGTTCAGGGCAAGCCCTTTTGGATCGCGTGAATGCGCCATCGTCATCTCTCCTTCATGAAAAAGAGGCAGTCGAAGACCACCTCATTGTTTTAATATACTTTTCCCATTTTATTTCAACTAAAACCTCATTCGTTTTCAGAAAGGATTAAATCATAGAATGGTTCTGTCATTTCTGCCAGCTGTTTGGCAAGTGACGGTGGACGAATTGGTAACGAAGGTAGCTCCGAACGCTTGATCCAGACCGGTGTATAACCCGATCCTTCCTCTTCGAACTCTTCACCCGTACCCGTGCCAAAGCGACCCCCAATTGTTTTCGCCCAAAAATAAGGATTGTCGAATCCATTAAAACGGACGATGGCGGCAATACCGGTCAACTCCACATCGATTCCAAGTTCTTCATGTGCTTCACGAATCGCTGTTTCTTCTAACGATTCTCCGTTATCTTTCCCACCACCTGGAAAGACATAATACGTTTCGTTCGGTTTATCCCGTCGGATCAACGCAATTTCATCCTGTTCGTTTCGTAAAATGATTGCACTTCGTTGAATCGGCATGACGCCACCTCCCCTTTTATCATTTCTACTTATCGAAGAGCATCCAGCATTTCAGGAACGATTCCATTCTCTGTCGAAGCGATGACTTCCGCTGCAACCTTCATGCCAAGCTTCAAGGCTTCTTCTGCCGGTCTCTCTTGTGTCAATTCAGACAAGACAGCAGAGAAGAATGAGTCGCCTGCTCCCGTTGAGTCAACGACCTTCACTTTTTTCGTTCCGACGTGACCTGATGTCGCTGTACGCCGATCAACGTAGACCGCCCCGAGTTCACTCATCGTCACGACCGTGAATGGAGCACCTTTTTTCGCTAGCTCATTTGCTACATGAATCGCATCTTCAACCGTCACGATCGACAGATCAGACAGAATTTCCGCCTCTTCTCGGCTACAAATGAATCCAGTGAACCCTTGTAGCAGATGACGATTTCGTTCGATGACGCTCAAGTGACCACAAACACCAAACAACGGCAACTCCATTTTGCGACATAAATGAATCAAACGTTCTAAGACCGTAACGGACAAATCCAGATCGATCGCAACGGCATCGACTCCATCGAGTGCATAGACCGATTGACGTAAAATCGCCTCTTCGAGCAACTTCGCATCCGGTTGTTTCGAGATCGATGTTTGCAAGTCACCTTCGTTATCCATGACAGCTAGCCACATGCCCATTCCATGATCCTCTAACATTTCGACGTGATCCACATTTGCACCGTAAGATTTCAGCTCATCGAGCACTCCCACGCCAATCTGATCATTCGTAACCGTCGAGATAAAGCGAACTTCATTCCCGAGGACGGCTAGATTTTGTGCTACGTTGCGTCCTGTTCCTCCATTTGAAAACGTGATGTCTCCTACGTTTTTCGCATCCTTATGCAAAGGAGCGAACGAAGTTCCTTTTATGTCGACGAATACTTTTCCGATTACCGCGATTTTATTCATTTCAGTTCCACCTCTAACCATATTTCCTGATTTCCGACCTTGTTTGATCTTTCAGGCACATTGCTTCAATTATAGTAAAATTTTAAATCAGTGACAACCGAAGTAGTTTTTTTCTAACTGTTCGCTATCTTCACGTTAAAAAAGCAGCAAGCGGATCGCCTGCTGCTTTGATTAAAGATTAGATATTCGCGATCACGAGACTGATTGCGAGTAAGAGTCCGAAAATCGTGTTCACTTTACCGGTCTGTGCCATGCCAGGCATCAGCTTTTCCGGTGGTAAGTCTTCCCAGAAGAGACGTACTGCTTTGATCATGAGCGGAATACTCAATAACGCGAGTAACGCAAACCATGAGACTTCGAATGCGAGTACAGCAATAATGAGAGACAGGACAGCTGCCGCAAAAAATCCGATCAAGACGTACACGGCACGGCGATGTCCGACGAGACAGGCAATCGTTTTTCGTCCGTTGACCTTATCATTATCCAAGTCCCGAATATTATTCGCAAGTAGGATTGAACCAATCAAGATGGCGACTGGTACCGAAATCGCAACGGCTTCTGTCGGAACATAACCAATTTGCAAGTACGCCGAAATCGCGATGATGATATACCCCATGAAAAAGCCTGCAACGACTTCTCCAAACGGTGTATAGGCAATCGGAAGCGGTCCTCCTGTATAGATATATCCGACGAACATCGAAATGAGTCCTACGACAAGTAACCACCACGATGTCTCGATGCACAGATACACACCGAGTAATGCCGAGATGCCATACAATGTAAGTGCGAACGCTAGGATCGTTCCTGGCTTGAATCCGTCACGAACGATCGATCCACCGATTCCGACCGACTCCTCCGTATCTAAACCACGTTTGTAATCGTAGTATTCATTGAACAGATTCGTTGCGATTTGAATCAACATCGATGCGATCAACATCGCCACGAACAAATCCAAGCGTATCGATTCCACGCGTGGTGCGACAACTGCCGTACCGACGACGACCGGAACAAAACTTGCTGTTAATGTATGCGGTCGTGTCATTCGCCAATAGACAGCGATTGATTTATTCATATAATAACCCCTTTCCTGTCTAAGTGTATCGGGTTTCGTTTTTTGCTGTCAATGTTCAATCCGAGATAGCTTATTCCTTCTTTTTTGTCCGCAAAAAGTTTACACTTAGATTAAGTGAAACATATCACAGTATCTATAGACTAGGGGGCAATGAGCGGTATGGCTTACGCTCAACAAGAGCTAAAACAGTGTATCGAACAGGCCGTCAGTCAGGCGAACGCCTCACAACGACCTATACTCGCTTCGTATTCATGGGAAATCGAAGCAACTGACATGCGTTCCCTCGAACAGGGTATCGAGGAACGATTTTATTTCGCGACACCTGATCGCTCGATGCGGGCCATCGGGTTTGGCATCGTACAACAACTTCAGGCTTCAGGAACGGATCGTTTTTTACGAATTCAATCGCAATGGGAAAACTTGAATCGCGATCATGTCGGTCATGATTTATTTGCGTTCAGCGGATTTTCGTTTACCGAACTTAAACAACCGGATTATCGTTGGTCTTCCTTCGGAGACGCTTCGATGACGATTCCGAAGTTTTTATTTCTAGAACAAGATGGCAAGACACGTGTGACGATTTTTGCTCGCGTCGAGCCAATGGATCAAGTCGATTCTATCTTAAATGAACTCTCACTCGATTTCGCCAAAGTCAATCAACCGCAACCATCGACTGCGGCAGGCGTCACGCGCTTACGACTATCGCGAGATGGGAATGAAGCCTTTGAAGCTTCGTTCCATCAAGCGATGCACTACTTGGAGACGACACTTGAAAAAATCGTCTTGGCGCGCGAAGTCGTCTATGAGCTGGATCGTCCACTCGACGTAGCCGCTGTCGTCGCTGAACTCGAAGATACCCAGCCCGGCAGCTACGTCTTCTGTTTCCAACCAAATCCGGAAGAAGCCTTCATCGGCGCTACACCGGAACGACTCGTTTTAAAACGTGGACGTCGTCTTGAAACGGCAGCCGTCGCTGGTTCTGCACCACGCCACGCAACGGATGAGATGGACGAAGCACTCGGTCAATCGTTATTACAAGATCAAAAGAATCGGGTGGAGCACGGAATCGTCGCGGATTCGATCGAACGGACATTATCTGTTTTTTCAGAGGAACTGGATTGTCCGGATACGCCGATTCTCTTGAAGAATCGCCATATTCAACATCTTTATACACCGATCACAGCTCATTTAAAAGAAGATGTGACGTTATTCCAATTAATCGAAAAACTGCATCCGACACCTGCTCTTGGAGGCGAACCAAAGCAGTTAGCAGTCGATGCCATCCAAGAAATCGAGACGTTCGAACGAGGATGGTACGGTTCACCTGTTGGTTGGATGAACGGACAGGATGACGGGGAATTCATCGTTGCCATTCGATCTGGATTGTTTACAGAACGGGCGGTCATTCTTTACGCCGGTTGCGGTCTCGTCGAAGGCTCTCATCTCGATAGTGAACTGGCAGAGACGGAAACTAAACTATCACCGATGGTACAAGCACTTGGACACGTCGGTTCGATTGAAAAGGATGATATTTATGTTGACTAAGTGGATGCACACGTTAATTGATACGCTCGTCGCTTCTGGTGTCCGGGACTTCGTCATCAGTCCCGGTTCCCGTTCGACACCACTTGCCATTGCTGCTTTTCTGCATCCTTCTAGCCGTACCCACGTCCTTGTTGACGAACGGTCGGCTAGTTTTTTTGCTTTAGGTCTAACACGGACGGAAGAACGCGTTCGTCCCGTTGCATTAATTTGTACAAGCGGTACCGCTGCGACGAACTATTATTCAGCAGTGACCGAAGCGAATATTTTTGAACTTCCGCTGATCGTCTTGACCGCCGATCGACCACATGAATTACGGAATGTCGGTGCGCCACAAGCTATTGATCAGGTTGGTCTGTACGGGAAGCAGGTTCGGCATGCGTTTGATCTTCCGTTAGCAGAAGAAGCGAGCCTTCCTTACGTCGCTCATGTTGCACAACGCGCAACCCTACTCTCTCTAACGGAACCA